>JAKVCN010000064.1 GCA_022448585.1 Puniceicoccaceae bacterium
TGTGGTTAGCTCATATGATGGTAGCCAATGGTGGTTGTAAAAATGTATTGTTGCTAGCTGGAGACACGATCAGTCGAATTGTTCACCCAAGAGATAGATCTCTGGCACCTCTTTTTGGTGATGGCGGAAGTGCGACATTAATTTCTAGCGCTTCTGCAGTTACTTCATCTTGGTTTAGCTTACATACTGATGGCAAGGGATTCAAGAATTTGATCGTGCCAGCAGGTGGTTTTAGGCAACCCAGTACGGGGCACTCCAAAGCAGAGAGAGCCGATGCAGATGGTAATATTAGAAGCCTTGAAAACCTTTTTATGGATGGCGCAGAGATTTTTAACTTTTCGATCAAAGTTGTGCCGCAAGCTGTACGAGAGCTCATAGCATATGCCAAGCTAGATCTTAGCGCATTGGATTACTTTGTTTTCCATCAAGCCAATCGGTATATTCTTAGCAATATTGCGAAGCGTCTGGATATTGATCTAACTAAAGTTCCTTTGCGTACAGTAGAGCAGTACGGCAATCAAAGTTCAGCTTCAATTCCTTGCGCTATGTGCGGCGAATTATCAGAGGCTGTTACCTCTGATAATTCTTTACAGATTCTACTCTCAGGATTTGGAGTTGGCCTTTCATGGGCTAGTGCAATTATCGAAACTAATGCTATTAAGGTTTGTGAAATAATAGAGTACCCCACCGCTGAATAGGAACTTGTAGCCACTCATAAGGAGCGTATACTAATGAAATTATATGGGCAGTCTGGACACATTTTTAGAGCATTTTGAAGAAGCCATAGAAGACGTCACACCAGGTTCAATCAACGGGGCGACTCATTACATGGAACTAGAGGTTTGGGATTCTTTGGCTCTTTTAACTACAATTGCGATGTTGGACGCAGAGTATGGAGTGCATCTTAGTGCTACCAAGCTAAAAGCTCTTCCTTCATTAAAGTGCTTGTATGAACATGTAGTCGCGGAGGTTAATAAGTGACGAATAAAAAAGTATTTGCGTGCAAGCGTATATTAATTGTTGGGGCAACTGGAGCTCTAGGTAGTGCGATTGCTAAAACGTTATCTCTTCAAGGGGCGGAACTTTTTCTTGCTGGAAGAGACGTAAGCAAGCTAGAGTTAATAGCTTCTGAATTGGATGCTACAGCAATTAGTATCGATTTATCTAAGATAGATAGTTTTGATGCGGCTATTGACAAAATAAGCGCGCTTGATGGCATAGTTTATGCGGCAGGGGTTGCGCCGCTATCGCCAGTTAAATATATGCAAGAGAAGCATTTAAGTAATTGCATCCAAATTAATACTGTTTCACCGCTGCTGCTAATTCGTGATCTATTAAGGCAGAAAAAGATTAAGACACCGGCTTCAATTGTTTTAATATCCTCATTAATCGCTTCACGAGGTGCTGCCGGTTACTGTGCGTATGCTGCAAGTAAAGGCGCGTTGGAGGCATCGGCCCGATGTATGGCTTTGGAATTAGCTTCCCATAAAATACGAGTAAACTGTCTTGCTCCTGGTATGATTGAAAGCCAAATGGCAAGCGAGGCAGGCGAGCAAATCTCAGAAGATATTTTACAAGCACACATGAATCTCTATCCTCTAGGTACTGGATACCCTCAGGATGTGGCCGATGCAGCCACTTATTTAATTAGTGATCAATCGCGCTGGGTTACTGGAACAGTACTTACCGTGGATGGAGGTTATCGAGCAAAATAAATATGCGGCGCTTAATTATAGTTGGAGCAGGTGGACTTGGTCGGGAAGTATTTTCTTGGGCTAGTCACCATCCAGATTGTGGAAAAGCTTGGAGTATCGCTGGGTTTATCGATGATAATCTGACAGCCCTGGATAATTTTAGTTACCCAGTAAAGGTAATTAATTCTATATCTAATTATATTCCTGGCGCAGAAGATGTATTAGTTTGCGCAATAGGAGACCCAGCAATCAAACGAATAGTCTGCGAAAGATTAATCGCCCATTCTGCAAAATTTATATCCCTAATTCATCCTACCGTAGTGATGGGCTCGAATGTAAGTTTAGATAGTGGTGTAGTGATCTGCCCTAACGTTACTTTAACTGCAGATATTCAAGTAGGTACATTTTCTTTAATCAATTGCCACACTAGCGCTGGGCACGACGTTGATATTGGAGCCTGGTCAACGATTAGCGGTCATTGTGATTTAACCGGCGGGTGCAAAATTGGCGAAGGTGCTTTTTTAGCGACTGGTGTGCGCTTGCTGCCAGGTAAGACAGTTGGTTCAAATGCTTTTGTGGGCGCGGCTTCAGTCGTTGTAAGATCTGTAAAATCAGAGGACCGAGTGTTTGGTAATCCTGCACGATCAATTATGTAGTTTGCCTTAGAGTGCCGTGTTTGGTGCTTACATTTTTTTGTTTAAGCCAAGAGTTGCAAGAGCTTCGAGTATAGTTCCAAAAGCTGGCATTTTTTTTAATTTTTTAATGTCGGTATTACACGATAAGCGTATAAAAAACTGTTCTTTACGCAAGTCGAGCCCGTGGCTTTTTATATCAATCAGAGCTGCAAAAATGTTATGACCCTCATTTTGCTTATAGCTATAGGCGCGCCCTCCAACTAAATGCCAAAAGTATACTTGCTGAGTTTCTCCTTCTTTTGCGTATACTCCAAACTCTGCAGGCTCGAATGCGACATTTTTGTTATTAAATGGAATACTGTACTGCCGTTCATTGCATGACCAACCATTTTGTACCCAACACGTATCTGGAGTATGTGCTCCTGCCCAGCGGTAGGATGTTTTACCTGGACTCCAGTAAGCTACATACACTCCAACATGAATGCGTCCATTGGAGTAAGTGCGAAATAATGCATCATCAAAGTTGAGGAATTCTGAGATGCGCGCGCTGGACTCAGGCGACTCAGCCATGTCATGTTCTTTGACTGTCCATTCTGGCAATGATTGCGGCAAGATGTCGGATAGATATCCATTATGGGTAGGCTCAGGTGGGGGAACTAATGCAAAGTATCCTCTGAGGCATACGGCAGATAATAGCAAAAATGTGCCAGCAATTAATATTAATGATTTCATGCGTAAGATATAGTTTTATGAGTGTAACGAACCATTTTTCAAGACTAAGGATTTCTTGTTTTGCTTAATGTGCAGAATTTGAAGTCATAGCACAGTGGTGCTTTATTATTTGCACCTGCTATATTGGATTATATGTTTGTCGTTGTTTATATAGCCTAGAGTTTTTTTAGTACTTTTAGTTTAGTCTACTTCATTGTGCCGTCTTTAATAGATAAATCTGGTTCTATCACCTTTTATGGGCGAGTCTCATGGGCGAATTTTGTCGATTGGTTAGTCACTATTTGCTTGGTCGCAATCATTGTTTTAATGACTACTTTGTTGGGTGGTATCCGTCCAGAGACTCATCTTATAATCTTACCGCTTTATGGGGCACTTTTGTTCCTGCATGGTTTATGGTTAGCGCTTACTAAAAATACGTCGGGACGTATTAGTTTAATTCCTTTTTTATTCCTTCCTCTCATTGCATGGATAGTGTTAGGCAATTTACTTTGGAACTCTGTGAGTTGGCGCGGCTGGCAATCTCTGGTTTATTCGTTAGAGGCATTTCTGTTTTTTTGGGTTTTTGTTAATAACGTGCGTACGCGAGCTCATCTGACATTCATTGTAATTGCTGTCCTTACGATTAGTTTGGTGGCAGTGCTTAATGGGTTTTTTCAATTTTTTCACGACCCCGCCGCTATAGCAGGCACTCTGGGAGGTGCCACTATTACCTTGAGTGAGTTGTATTATGGTCAAGCCACTGGAATATTTGCGGATCCAACTAGTTTTGCTGTATACTTATTAATACTACTTCCCGTTTCAATTATCGCGACAGCAGTACGTAGATTTTCACTCCTCCTTAGGGTTCTTTTTGGTTATATTTCTGTCATGTTTCTGACATGTATAATTCTCACTCAAGTTTTATGGGTAATAATTACCTGCATACCAGTTTTCTGTTTGATCGCATGGCAGTGTTTTGAACGTGCGAAGGTGCGAATCTATTTTGCCCTCATTTCATCGACATTATTTCTTGGGTTAGCGTCAGCCTTTATTAACTTAACGCCTAGTTTCGCTGATAATGTTGAGAGTTCATTAGTTAAAAGCATAGAGAGGACTAGACTTGAGGTTTGGGTAGAGTCTTTAAACATTGCTGCTGGTAGTCCGTTTTTAGGGAAGGGAGCAGGTAGCTTTTCTAGTCAGTTAGAGCAAAGCTCACGCCTATCGACAGTGAACTACTGGCAGACCCCGCACTGCGATGTAATCCAATTCATTTTAGAGTATGGACTAATAGGATTTATCTGTCTAGCGCTCCCCCTGTGGTGGATTATTTCAAGGGCTTATTTACGATTTAAGCGAGAATCTGCAGGACATAGATTAAAGGGTAGGCGCGGCAAATGGATGCCGATGAATCGGATATTTTTATCTACGGCGTTGTCTAGTATTTGTATTCTCTTTTTCTGCAGTATTATAAATAAGGTCTTTGTCTTGCCTGCTTTTATTCTCTTCGGAGCTTTGGTGGTTGGAGTTTTGGCAAAGTTCTCGTTTGCACGTACCCCTACTATTTTACATGGGCATGGAGTATCTTATTCTTATATACTATTAGGCTTGTTCTCTGGGATAAGTTTTGCCGTGACTGGGCGCGCAGTACTTGAAGCGCAGGCGCATGAGGCGATTGCTGCAGAGAGGCTCAATCAGATTGTAGCGCAGAAAGTATATATCTCCGGTGATATGGCACTTCTCGACTCGATTTCCTCGGAGTTTAATTGGGCTACAATGCTTTGTCCTGGAAATGCTGATGCTTGGGTTGGGCTGAGTGCGGCGCAGTCACTTAAAGTTTATCAGCGCCCAGAAGAAGCTTCTCAAATTGGTTTAATCGCCAAGGAGTATGCACTAAATGCAATTACATTGAGCCATGACTATTGGCGCGGATGGTCACAATTGGGAGTTGCTTATGCCCTATGTGGAGATCACCTTAACGCTGAAAATGCATTTGATAAAGCTTTAGAGCTTGCTCCTAATATCAGCAATACTCATTTTAGTTATAGTCTATTTTTGAGTCATTTTCCAAAGCGACGCGCTGAAGCGATTAAAGCGGTTAGACGTTCCTTAGAAATAAACCCTGATAATCAAAAAGCTCGTCGTCTACGGCAAAAGCTCTTATTGCTATGAATGATATTATCAATAAGTATAAATTACTTCTATTGGTTTTAATTTTTGTTCCTAAACTCGCCTTTTCTGCTACTGAATGGTGGCAAGGTGCATTTATAATACGTAAATATACTGAAGGAATAGATGCCCAATTATTTGGTGGGCAGCAAATAGACTTTGATACTGCAATAACCCCCATTCATTCCTTAGGACTGATCAAACTAAGTGCGAATGAAGGGGAATCAATATTTCTAAGTGGATCCAATGGACTTAGTATCTATTTTGAGGGCTTAGGAGATTTAGCCATTGAGCGCTTTGAGCAGTTAAAAACAGTAAACTCTAATACAATTGGGCCGAGTAATGTAATTATCAATTACCGTTCTGGACTTCTATTTTCAGATAATCGTTCTGAGTTACAGGGCTCTAATCTAATTATTGAGACTCCTGTAGGGCGACTTATCCCCACTAATTCTTTAATGTGTTTCAAAATAAACCAGAATACAAAAAATCAGCTTATAGACTTTAGCTTTCATTGCGGAGAGGGCAGACTTTCCTACGTTCATCCAGACGGATCAACTTACTCAATTTTCCAAGGTCAGCGAATGTTAGGTGTGGGTACTTTTAATTCTCCAACGATTGAGATTACTGAGGCTTTACCGGATATGAAACGCGACATTGAAAGATTTAAGTCTATGTTAGAAAAAAACATAATCAGCGCTGATGAATTTGTAGGTTTACAATCTTACATGAAAAAAATAAATCGCAAAGAGGCGTCGAGCGAAGGCTTTATTTACTCGGAAGCGACGCTGAATGATCAAAAACAATCTATAGTAATTGAGTACGTGCCCAGGCCTCAACCAGTAGAATTTTATCGAGGAGTATTAAAGTCATTATCTTTAGAAGAACTGGAATTATTTTAACTAAAAAAGATTAAAAATTATACTCCGTTTATTAAATGATGTGTAAATTAATACTTTAGCATATCTGAATCAATCTCTTTAGCCCAACAATGAATACCTCCTGTCATATTAAGTGCATTATCAAATCCAAGAGTAATTAAGTAGTCGACGACGCTGCGACTGCGCATACCATGGTGGCAGTAGATGACAAGTGGCACATTGCGCGGTAAAAGTTCAATTCTTCTGGGAATTTCACCCAATGGTATGTGGATTGCTTCTGCTATCTTACAAATAGCTAATTCTGAGTGTTCTCGAACATCCACAAGAACTATTTTTCCTTGCTGCATTGATTTTGCGACAGCGACTACACTGATTTCCTTGTCCATCGCCAAACTTTATTATTTATAGATTCTAATATGTCAAAGTTGCCCTCAATAATTGTCCCTGCTAGGCTCTGTTCGGCTCGCTTTCCTCGTAAACTTTTATATGAAATTAAAGGAGTTCCGATTCTTATTTGGACAGCACAGCGTATTCGATCAGAGGCGCCAGAATTTCCTCTTTATTTTGCAGTGGATGATATTGAGCTTGTACATTGCCTGCAGTCCGCTGGTTTCTTAGCGATTCTGACGAAAGGAAGCCATTCTTGTGGTACCGATCGCATAGCTGAAGCTAATCGAGAGATTGGCGCGGCAGAAGTCATTAATGTACAAGGGGACGAGCCATTGGTTCATGGTTCTCAGATTCGTGCTTTAGCCGATGGGCTAGTCGGTGAAGTGGCCGTTTCCACCCTCGCGACTCGCTTTAAGTCACCCGCGGATTACAATAATCCTTCTCAGGTTAAAGTTGTTAGGGATTACTTAGATAATGCATTGTATTTTTCACGTTCTCCGATTCCGAGTGCGAGAGATGTTGAATCTAGTGTAGATATAAATTGGCTTGCGACAAACCCTTGTTATCGTCATCTTGGAATGTACGCGTACAAATCTGACTTTTTAGCGGCTTTTTCTTCGCTAAAGCCAGGAGTTTATGAGCAGATTGAAATGCTCGAGCAACTAAGAGCTCTTGAAAATGGTTACAAAATTCATGTCGCAATTACTGAGCTGCCCACTGTGGGAATTGATACGCTCGAAGATGTTGCTACT
>JAKVCN010000065.1 GCA_022448585.1 Puniceicoccaceae bacterium
ACCGCCGGCTACAATCGTACATCCTCGTTGCTGATGCCCGAATTGAAGAATTTCTTCAGGCTCAATCGCCTTTAAGCGCGCAGCTATACCAAGAAAAAACTTAGGCAGCGCTTTTGCCTTAACCAAGGCTTCAATTCGCTCTTTATTGATAAGTTGGTCTCGTAATGACTCGATAGCTTGAACTCCAGCATCTTTGATGGATCGATATCCTGTGCATCGACAAAGATTGCCAGAAATTGCATATAGCACACCATCTTCGTTCAATGGAACTTGAGGCGCCATCAAACCTGCTGTCATACAAACGACAAATCCAGGAGTGCAATAACCGCACTGCGTTCCGCCGCAATCAACCATTGCGTTTTGCACGGCGGATAGATTTTCCATATTGAGGCCCTCTATAGTGACCAAGTGCTTGCCATGAAGCTCTCCCATGGGTAATAAACAAGAAGTCATAGGGCGATATTCAATAGCATCTTTTTTGAGCTCCCCAATTATAACAGAGCAAGCGCCGCAGTCTCCTTCTTTACAGCCCGATTTTGTACCTGTTAAATTTTTATGCTGGCGCAAATAATCCAATGCAAGCATACCGGCAGGAACTTGCGCTCGTACTGTTTCTGAGTTGAGAATAAACTCTACTATTTTATTTACAGTTACCATACCTTAAACCCTATACTGTTTTTTTAGATTCTCTTTCTAAAAGTATTTTTGCAGCTATACTGATTGCAATCTCTTCTGGAGTATCACTATTAAATTCAATACCTACTGGAGCAACAATTTGCGCAATTTGCAAATCGCTGAAGGACTCTGATAGCAGTTTTTGGCGAATATGTGCTATTTTGACCTGACTTCCCATAAGTCCGATCCATTCAAAACCCTTATCTAAGAGTCCCAATAGCGCTTTTACATCGGTATCCATCGAATAGGTCATAACAATTGCCACTGTATAATTAGGGTGATCAACACAAGCTGCTGCGCGCTCAAAATCTGTGACCACACACTTTATTGATTTTGCAAGACCTTCGGTAGTACTAATGTCTGAGCGCGAGTCTAATATAGTTACTTCATAGTCTAATCGTTGCATTGCATTGGCTAAGGCCACTCCACAATGACCCCCGCCAAAAACGGCAACTCGCCTGCGGTTTAATAGAGGCAAACTAACCTCCCAGGCTTCACCATTTTGGTTAATCTTTACAGTCTCAACTAATTTATCAGTTAGTTCAAGACCCTCAGAAGTGCAGAGCACAGAACCTAATCCTGATGCAGCGCTTGCTCGTATTCGAGCAACCAACTCCAAATGCAGCTCTGGGCTTAGGGCAATCTCCAGATTTGTTTGTGTACCTCCACAAATAAGCCCAGAGGATTGATCACTCGTATCAGCGCGATGGCGCAATTGGCGCAACCTAGGCTTTGGCAATAACTCCTGATTAAGGCTAGAAACAGCTTCCTCTAACACACGGCTTTCCATCACACCACCACCTATTGTTCCATAGCGGACACCATCATTGGTTACAAACATGCGAGCAGCCGTAGTTCCTGGAGACCCCTTCGTTTGATCCACCACTAAGGACATGTGTATGCGCTTGCCGTTACTGAGGGCTTCGTGGGCTGCCTGCCAAAAATCTGATAAGCTCAAGCGACTGCCTCCTTCCTAAAACAACTTTTTCCTCTAATAATGGTCTCATTAACAAACGTGTCTGTAGACTCCCTGCTAGGTAATAAACAAATTAATGCTTCGAGCACTGTTTCTGCACTAACTCCAGCTGGCATTGCCGGAGGGATTGGTACACGAATTGCGTCCAAATAGTACCCAACTTTGAGCATTCCTCGATCAGCAGAAAGATTCATCAACTCTGCTCCCTTATAGGTACATCGATGGAGCGCCTTCGTAAAGGTCGCAGTATTCCGGCCTGCTTCTTTATTTTGCTCAACAAAAGAGCGCATAACATCAAACATCGACAAAAATGGACCACCACCAATATCAGATGCCAAGGACCATGGAATTTTCATTTCTTCTGCTTTTTCATAATCAAATAATCCCGAGCCTATGCCTAGCCGCTCGATAGGTGCATTCGAACTTGGGCAACTAGCTATCCGGCTACCAGAATCAGCCAATAGTTTCCATTCACTCTCATCCAAATAAATACAGTGCCCAAAAATTGTTTTTGGCCCTAGCATCTTCACACGCTCATATATTTCAGTGTATGTCTTCACAGCTTGAAAGCCTTCAATTTCGGAGTAAATATCTAGAACCCAATCAATCTCCTTTTTCGTTTCACCTAAGTGTGTCTGTTGAAAGCAGCCATGTCGGGCTGCCGCTGCAACTGATGCCTGCATCGCCTCCGGACAAGTAGTTGGCGCAAATCGTGGCGAACAAACATAACGACTTTTGTAACGCTTGGCACAATTATCGACACTAGCACAAGCCTGATCAGTACTCTGGCGGATTTCTTTTGGGCAATTCATTGTCATGAGAACATTGCCAATATAAAAGTCTTCTGGAGCATGCTTAAACGCCTCTTCTAAAGCAATCTCATGAATAGAGCTGTAGCACAAACCACCTATCGTTCCTACCGATAGTATGCGCTGCCAAAATCGCTTTGCTTTAATACTCGAAAATTTACGATCCGAATACTTCGCTTCTTCTGGAAAAGTATAGCGTTCTAACCATTCAATCAAAGAGACTTTTGGCATCTGCCTAACATCATCCTGAACCCAGTGAAAATGCGTATCAAAAAAAGCAGGCATGAGCAGATCCGTATTTTTTTTCAAGCTAGATAAATCTACTTTAAACTCTTGAGCTACTTTATGCGCGTCACCAATTGCTTTGATTAAGCCCGCTCCATCACCATTTTTTTGAATCACAATCAATGCGTCTTGAAAATATTCAGAAAAATCATCGCTCAATGAGCGGAGAACTGGACCACGGTAAAATTTTAAACTAGAACTACTAGCGGGGTTATTATTTAACGAAAACATATGCAAAAGTGAAAGAATAATAGACCTGTGGCACAAAATCAGCTAGAAGCATGCCATGTCTTTTAGAATACTATTACACATCCTACTACCATCACTGGCAACTATAACTACAGTAACATCTACATTAGCTACTAGCATAAGGGATACACAAAAAGAGCTAACCACATGGGTAGAAACCAAAAAAGTAACTGCTGAGACAAAAGCAACTTGGGCAAGCGAAAAAATAATCGTCGCCGACTTAATCAGTCTACTCGAGCAAGAGAAAGAAAAGCTTACTGCTAGAATCGAAAAGCTAGAAGAAAATAGTGATTCCACAGACAAACTTCGAACTAAATTAAATGCAGATAAAGAAGCCCTACTAATTTCAACGAAAGCCCTTGAATCAGTAGTGCCGGGTTTAGAGGATCAAATTAGAAGCCTAATTGTGAAATTGCCTGCTCCATTACTCGAGGAGATACAGCCCCTATTACTACGCTTACCAGAAGCTAACAAAGATACACGCATCTCCATATCGCAACGACTCCTCACTGTAGTTGGCACTTTAAACAAGATAGATAAATTTAATACAGGCATCACGCTAACATCAGAAATTCGAAGTATCGGCGACAAAAGCCTCGAAGTTAAAACGCTTTATTATGGTTTAGCGGGCGCCTATTTCGCTAGCGAAAGCGCTGGTTATGCGGGAATAGGCACTCCAGGAGAAGCGGGTTGGGATTGGGTAGAAAGACCCGAATATAAGAAGCAAATCATTAATTTGATTGATACCTACGAAGGAGCGCGAGAGGCCACATTTGTAGAGCTTCCTGTGGTCGCAAAATAAAACAAAAACAAATATATTTATGACTACATACATAAAGAAATTTTACAATATAGCGCTCTTAGTAAGTGCTATTCTAATTTTACCTGCTCTGGCTATAGCTCAAAACTTTAGCTTAATTCAGTCTGAAGCTAGTGAAAAGCTTGCATCTGCGATTGAAGAGTTGGCAACTTTACAAGAATCAATTTCAACGGAGAAAGTACCGCTTGCCAAAAGACTTAACAGTTTAGAAGTAGAGGTTTCTAATCTAAAAGAAGATTTAAGACGACTGGAACGACTACGTGACACTAGAGACTTAAATTTAAGCGCCCTGGAGGCAGAGGTTAAAGCACGACGTGATGAAATCGACTATGCTAAAAATTTGTTAGTCGAATTTGTAACCAATCAATCTTCTAGCGCGGATGCAGCAGAGCTACAATTGTACGAAACAAAATTTTTAGATGTGCTTAATTCTGCAGATGCTCCGGCGGAGGATGACGCAGGGGCGGTAGCAGCTATAGAAGCCTTAGTAACTGGAGTTGATTTAGGGATTGATCGATTAAATACACTCATAGGCGGACAAAGTTTTGAAGGTAAATCAGTATTACCTGATGGTACTTTTCAAGATGGGCAATTTCTTTTGTATGGTCCTGTTGCTTTCTTTAGTGCATCAGATAGTTCAGATGCAGGTGTCACGCTACAAGGTGATTCTGGAAAACCCACATTAATAAGTTTAAAAGATGGATTTAGCGAAATCTCTGAATCCATTCTAAACGGCGGTGGCACCCTACCACTTGACCCTACCTTAGGCAAGGCTCTCGCACTGGAAACAACTAAAGATAGCTTCGTTGAACATATCCAAAAGGGTGGATTTTGGATCTATCCGATTCTCTCTATTGCCTTTATATCCATGGTCATTGGAATTATTAAACTAATTGAACTAAACGGCATCCAGCGCATACCAAAAGCACAACTAGTTTCCATATTAAGTGCTATAGAAGATGGTCAGCAACAAAAGGCTTTAGCAGAGGCAAACAAATTATCTGGCGCTGGATCAGAAATCGTTAAAGCAGGCATAAAGAATATAGGGCATGGACGCGATCTGATTGAACAATCTATGGAAGAAGTTCTAATGAAGCTACAGCCCAAGCTAGAGCGTTTAATTTCGATTGTTTGGATCACCGCTGCTACAGCCCCCTTGCTGGGTCTATTAGGTACTGTTACTGGTATTATAACCACTTTTAAACTCTTAACTATTTTCGGTTCAGGTGATCCTAAAGCCCTTGGCGGTGGCATTTCCGAAGCCTTAATAACAACCGAGTTTGGTTTGATTGTGGCGATTCCGTCCCTTGTGCTACATGCTTTCCTACAGCGTAAGGCAAAAGCAATCGAAAACGAGTTTGAAGGTGATGCAATGACTCTCTTAAACGGAATATTACGCGCAGAAAGAAAACAATAATTTCTCGAAGAATTCAAACATTACATAAAACATATGTGGGAAGCGCTCAACGAAACTGTTTTTAGAACTTGGATTTCTGGGGGTCCACTTATGATAGGCTTGGCGGCGCTCGCACTAGTAATCTATGGATCTATTTTGCAAGTTATGATCTACCTGCGTAAACTTAAAGAACTTAGCAAAGACGTAAACGAATGGGGTCATTGGATCGAGCATCCTAAAGATGCCAGCGGACTTCTCGGCAACATGATTCGTTACACTCAAAGAGAAGTCGATTCCCACAAAGAACTAAGCTTTCGTTTTCTGATGTTACATCGCAGAATCATACAACCCCTCGATCGGCAGATTCGCTTTAGCACGACAATCGTCTCTGCTGCTCCGCTCCTGGGATTATTAGGTACTGTAGTCGGTATGTTAGCCACATTTCTTGGTCTTTCTGTAAGCTATGGCGGCAATTCTCTGGATCTAGTAGCAGGGGGTATTTCAGAAGCACTTATTACTACACAAACCGGCCTGATGTTAGCAATACCGGCAATGTTCTTTTTAACATCTGCTCGCGCACAGCGCCAAAATTTACAGCAATTTCTTAAACAGCTAGAAGCAAAAACGCTCAAGCAATTCGAAGGTAAAGGTCTTAAAGGATAACTAAAAAATAAAGTACGAATATGGCACTAGGAAAAAGTAGAGGTTCTGATTCAGCAGGTAGCGAGGAAATCAATATTTCCCCGCTTATTGATGTCGTATTCATACTCCTGATCTTTTTTATTGTTACTACTGTATTTGTTGAAGAAACTGGCGTTGATGTAACGAAACCGCAGGCATCGTCTGCGGTAGACCTTGAGAAGAATAGCATTCTTATAGCTATTACTGATACAGGTAAAGTAATTTACGGTGGACGTGAAATTGGCTCTGCTGGTGTACGTTCTATAGTCAAACGATTGAATCAGAAAGATGAAATGCCAGTTATCATACAAGCGGACAAAACAGTTCCTACAAGCCTGCTTGTTCGCGTCATTGATGAAGCAAAAATAGGAGGTGCTCCATCCGTTAATATTTCCACAGAAAATTGACTGTGAATGATAAAAAAGAGGAGGAAAAAGCAGCTGGAGTGATTGATTTTCATATCCCTAGCATGAGCCAAGGCATCCCCATGGTTGTGCTAGCTGCGGTTGTCGTCACTACGGCTATCTTCCTATTAATACCATTTACGCAACTTCTAGAGTCAATCGGTAAAAAAGATAGTTTAATCGTACAAGTAGATATCGCTCCTCCGCCGCCACCGCCACCACCTGAACCCCCTGAGCAAGAAGACGAAGAACTTGAAGAGCCGCCACCGCCACCTCCACCGCCGCCTCCACCACAATTATCATTGTCGCAGCTTGATCTTGCATTGGACCCAGGTATTGGAGACGCCATGTCTGCAGCTTTTGGTCTGGGTGGTTTTAACACTCGGCCGGATGCCATGGCTGAAATGAAAGAGTTTTTTGATGTAAGTGAACTCGATGAAAAACCACGTATGATTGTTTTTGTTAAACCAGAAAAGCCTTTCCAAATGAGGCAGGATCGAATTTCCGGCTACACTAGAGTTCGATTCCAAGTGGATGAAAACGGCAACATGATACGAATTGTTCGCTTCACAGAAACCACGCATACAGTGCTAGAAGATTCTGTTCGCGCCGTCTTTAAAAAATGGAAAATGACCGAACCTAAAAAAAATGGGCAGCGCGTTAAAGCAGTTGTCGAACTACCTATAAAATTTTAATACTTATGAAATACATACCATTCATCCTTCTTATTGCGGCGCATACTTTGCTCGCTCAATCCTATCCTCTAAGTGAAAACACTTGGTCCAACCCTGAGTTTGTAGACCGATTTATGGGTAGCTATGGAGTCGATACTGAAAAATCTCCCTCTATATCGAGTGAAGAAGCAGAAGTTTTTCGCCAAGTAGCAAAAAGTGGATACAAAAATGATACAGCG
>JAKVCN010000066.1 GCA_022448585.1 Puniceicoccaceae bacterium
TACCTTATACCTACTGCAGAAGTCCCCGTAACTAATTTTTATCGTGATGAGATTTTAGACGCTGATAAATTACCGATTTATCGCTGTGCATATACGCCATGCTTTCGTCGAGAGGCCGGTAGTTGGGGGGCACATGTTCGAGGGCTTAACCGCTTGCACCAGTTTGATAAAGTCGAGCTAGTTAAATGGACAACTGCAGATACCAGCATGGAGGAGCTGGAAAAACTACGTAGCAATGTAGAAGCAACCTTACAAAAGCTAGAGTTACCCTACCGCGTGCTTCGCATGTGCACAGGTGATATTGGATTTCCACATGCGAAGCAGTATGACCTTGAGGTATTTGCCGCCGGTCAAAAACGTTGGCTCGAAGTATCGAGTTGTTCAAATTTTACTGACTTTCAGGCGCGCAGGGCGGGTATTCGCTATCGTGGCGCTGATGGTAAGCCATTTACTGCGCATACGCTAAATGGTTCCGGTCTTGCCGTGCCGCGTGTACTAGCCGCAATCTTAGAGAATAATTTACAAGCTGATGGTAGAGTCAAAGTACCGGACTGTCTGCAGTACTGGATGCAGCAAGAGTTTATTGGAGAAAGTACCTAATTAGAACTCACTACTGTGACTACAGCCAATGCTTGCGCTCAGTAACAATTATTCAAATACTTCTAAATTATATGGAATCTTTTATTGAAGCACTACGCTCCGGTAGCATTCCTGCCTGGGCAGGATTTGTTATTGCTGCTATTTTTATTATAAGACTGTTATTCAAATATAGTAAGTGGCTTGTTTTATTAGGAGTTGTTCTGGCGATTGGTTACGGAGTGATTAAATTTTTCCCAGAGTTAGCCACACCTGTAAGCGAATGGGTTCAGTCGTTCTCTACTGAGAAATTACCTGAGATTTTTCCGGAAGATGATACTAGCAATTAGAATTTATGCGCATTTTTATTAATTATTTAATTCGATCTTGCGCACACAGCCAGGTGGTTTTTTCTCACATTTAGATGTCAAAACAGGCAAAAACTGCAATAACTCCCACTCGGGCAGAGGATTATCCTGAGTGGTATCAGCAGGTTGTCAAAGCAGCCGATCTTGCGGAAATCTCTCCAGTGCGCGGCTGTATGGTGATCAAGCCATGGGGCTACGCGATATGGGAAAATATTCAGCGTGAGCTCGATAGGCGCTTTAAGGAGACCGGGCACAAGAATGCTTATTTCCCACTTTTTATTCCGATGAACTTTTTACAGAAGGAAGCCGATCATGTGGATGGCTTCGCTAAAGAGTGTGCAGTGGTTACTCACTCGCGCTTGGAAGCTGATTCTGATGGTAAGCTCCAACCGGCTGGAGCGCTTGAAGAACCACTTATCGTGCGACCAACCTCAGAAACAATTATAGGGGAACTTTTTTCTAAGTGGGTGCAGTCTTATCGGGACTTACCATTATTGATCAACCAGTGGGCGAATGTTGTTCGCTGGGAAATGCGCACCCGGATTTTTTTGCGCACGGCTGAGTTTCTCTGGCAAGAGGGTCACACGGTGCATGCTACCAATAAGCAGGCAATGGAAGAAACGCGACTAATGCTACAGGTGTATGCTGATTTTGCTGAGAGCTTTATGGCGATGCCAGTTATTAGTGGAGAAAAAACCGAGGCAGAGCGTTTTCCTGGGGCAGACGCAACCTTCGCAATTGAAGCGATGATGCAGGATCGCAAAGCCTTGCAAGCGGGCACTTCACACTTTCTTGGGCAGAATTTTTCAAAATCTAGTAAGATCACTTATCTAAGTGCAGATGGTAAAGAAGAGTATGCGTGGACTACCTCATGGGGCGTATCGACTCGCTTAGTCGGCGGTTTGATCATGGCACACTCCGATGATGATGGCCTAGTTCTTCCTCCTCGCATCGCACCATCTCACCTAGTCATTATTCCTGTAACGCCTAAGGAAGAATCGCGCCAAGAAGTGCTCGATTACTGTAATGCGCTAAAGAAGGATCTTCAGTTGCAAGCTTTCCTAGATGGAAAGATAAAGGTCGAACTGGATGATCGTGACTTACGCGGTGGTGAAAAAGCTTGGGAATGGATTAAGAAGGGAATCCCGCTAAGAGTTGAAGTGGGACCACGCGATATAGTGAATGACTCCGTCTTTGTTGGTCGCCGAGACCGAGCTCCCAAAGATAAGCAAAGTTATAAACGTGACGATTTTGTGTCACAAATCGGTGTACTACTAGACGAGATTCAAGACAATTTGTTAGCAAAAGCAAAAGCTTACGCCAAAGAACACACCCGAGAAATAAGCTCGGAAAAAGACTTCATTGAATTCTTCACTCCGCAAAATAAAAACGATCCTGAAATTCATGGTGGCTTTGCATCGATGGGATTTTGCTGTGATTCAGCACTCGAAGAGAAAATTGCTAAGCAATATAAGGTTACTGTGCGTTGTATTCCAAATGCGACTGCTAACGAAGTAGTGCCCTGCGCATTTACAGGTCAACCCGGTAAGCGAGTAATTTTTGCTAAGTCTTACTAGTAATTACTTCTTTGGTGCTCAATCAGGATCGGTGATTTGAGAGTTGCTAGGGGCACAACGCACGAGTTTTGTTGGCATAATAATTTTTACAGCATGCTGCCATTAACTAAACTTTTCGTTACTCTTATTTTAGTGTCTTTATCTGCGCATTTCGTAATAGCTAAGCCTGAAGTGTGCCGTATCGATACAGAGCGCTTTGCGCAGACAGAAACATTAAACGAATATTACTGGTTACAGCAAGTTGGCACGATTGGGTCGCAAAAAGTCCCGCTAGTTATTGTTTTGCATGGTGGTGGAGGTTGCGGAGATAGTCTTGAATCACTACAAAGGATTAAGGGACAGTCTCAAGGAGTAAGTAGGGGAATTGAGCGTTACAAAAAAGGCCCATGTTTAGTAGTCGCTCCGCAATGTTTACGACATACCAGTAATGGTAAAAAAAATACTTGGACTCCGAAAGACCTTAATTATTTTCTCAAGCATTTATTAGCGACTCTTCCCGTGAATGCCGACCGTGTGTATCTAACAGGTGTTAGTATGGGCGGTTATGGTTCTTGGGCTTGGGGTGGTCATAGCCCAGAAAATTTTGCTGCAATTAGCCCAATTGTCGGCGGGATTGGACCCGGTGGGCCCAAAGATGTGACCACTGATTTGAAGCAATGGGCTAAAAAATTAGCCACCGTGCCAGTATTTGCTTTTGTAGGCGCTCTGGATCGTGTCGTTCCTGCCGAGCGCTCTGAGCGAATGGTAGCAGCAATTCGCGAAGCAGGTGGACAGCAGGCACAATTACGTATTTACAGTGACGTAGGTCACGACGCAGCAAGAGTTACATATAGTTCGGAAGAATTTTACGAATGGATGTTTTCAAAGATTCGTAAGCTGTAGCAGATTGCTGCGATTTTTTTACGAGCATTTGCATAAGTTATTATTAAATATCTACAGTAAAGTTTAGTCATGTTGCAAAATACCAATCAGGATAACACCAACTCTCTTAGCGAAGCGATGGAGTTTGCCGATCTATGCGCCGACGAACTCGCGCAAAAATCGACGACAGATTGGCATGAAAGACGTAAGGAGGTAGAAACATCACTACAAACAAGTGGAATATATTCGCTTAGCTTTGAAGAACTAGAGCATGGTGCTCGCGTTGCATGGCGTAATAATGCGCGCTGTATTGGTCGGCTCTTTTGGTCCTCGCTTAAAGTGCGCGATCGTAGAGATTTGGATAAGCCAGAACTCGTGGCTGCAGATTTGATCGAGCATATTCGTCATGCAACCAATGAAGGCAAAATCCAACCCTTATTAACTGTTTACGCTCCAGCAGATACCAAAGGGCCGCGCTTAAGAATATGGAACCATCAGTTATTTGGCTATGCAGGATATGGAAAGCAAGAAGACGGCAGCTATTTAGGAGATCCAAAAAATGAGATTTTTACTGCGAAGGCTTTAGAGCTGGGTTGGCAGCCAGCTCGCACGAATTTTGATCTACTGCCTTGGATTATTCAAAAGCGTGGCGAACAGCCATGCTTATTCGACCCTCCTGTAGCCGATTGCCTTGAAGTTCCACTGAGGCACCCTAAATTGGAGTGGTTCTCACAGTTAGGGCTTCGATGGTATGGCGTTCCTATTTTATCAGATATGAATCTACGCATTGGTGGTATGGACTTTCCTGCTGCGCCATTCAACGGTTGGTATATGGAGACCGAGATTGGTTCTCGCGATTTAGGTGATACTGGCCGCTATAATGTATTACCCGAATTGGCTGAGAAAATGGGTCTTTTGAGACCTAAGAAAGATCGTTTATGGAAGGATCGTGCGCTTGTAGAACTCAACGAAGCGGTCCTCCATTCATTTTCTGTCGATGGTGTCCGCATTGTGGACCATCACCGTGCATCTTCTGAGTTTATGCGATTTGTGTCGATGGAAAAGCAGCAGGGTCGTTTGATTTCTGGAAATTGGAGCTGGCTAGTCCCTCCAATGTCTGGCTCTGCCACAGAAGTATTTCATCATAATTGGAAAGACCGTAAATTTGTACCGGATTATCTATTGCAGGCTCCCGCTTGGGATGGTTTTTAGCAAATATAGAGATGCTTTTAGAAGTGGAGCCCTTAAAAATTTTTAGTAAGTAAGTGCTAGCAAAGCGCGATACGTATTTAATTAGTCATTATTTATGCGCCTATTTTGTTTATTATTTATGTTCTTCTCTATGCTAGCGACGAATGCCCAAGAATTAACGATAGGTGCATCCGCGCCTCAACTACTTGTTACCGATCAAGACGGAGAATCCTTTGACTTGGGAGAATCGCTTAGCTCAGGCACAACAGTTGTATTTTTTTACCCAATGGCGAGTACACCTGGTTGCACGAAACAGGCTTGCAGTCTCAGTGAAGGCTACTTGGAACTGCAATCAATGGGAGTAGAGGTCATTGGCGTGTCCGGAGACAGCGCTGCGAAACAACGCAAATTTCAAGATAAGTATTCGCTTCCCTTTACTTTGATAGCAGATACAAATTTGCGTGTTAATGAAGCCTTCGGCAAAAAAAGATATAAGCGACAAGCATATATTTTTAATGATGGCAAATTAGTATGGCGTGATTTGAGTGCTGCTACAGGCAATCAGTTTACTGATATCATTACAGCGTTAGCTGGCCTTGATTTAGTGCCACTCAGCAATTAGGGTGATTTGCCTCAATGGCACTCGTAATGAGTCGCATATTTTGAGCTGTCCACGACGTACTAAGCAGTATTTAGTTTCAATTATTCTTAGAGATGTTTATCTCTTTTTTTAATTTAGATCATTTTATCATGAAAATATGCTGTATCGGTGCTGGTTATGTAGGCGGTCCTACGATGGCTATGATTGCTCACAAATCGTTGGATCATACTGTGACTGTAGTGGATTTAAATAAGGCACGTATTGATGCTTGGAACTCGGAAAGCTTGCCTATCTTTGAGCCAGGATTGGACACAATTGTGCAGGCTTCTCGTGGTAAAAACTTATTTTTCTCTACGGACGTAGAAGGAGCTATTCGTGCTGCTGATATGATCTTTATATCGGTAAATACCCCGACTAAGACTTACGGAACCGGCGCAGGTAGAGCTGCTGATCTTCGTTATATTGAAAAGTGTGCTCGTCAAATAGCCGAAGTTTCAGAAGGAGATAAAATCGTAGTGGAGAAATCGACTTTACCAGTGCGCACTGCTGAGTCAGTAAAGCGCATACTGGAGTCGAACTCTAAGGGTCGTCAGTTTCAGATCCTTTCGAATCCAGAATTTTTGGCGGAGGGAACAGCTGTGCAAGACCTTGAAGCTCCAGACCGTGTCTTAATTGGTGGATCGCAATGCTCAGAAGGCTTAGCTGCTATCCAAAAATTAGTTGATGTGTACGCTAGTTGGGTACCTCGTGAGAAAATTATTACCACTAATCTATGGTCTTCTGAGTTATCTAAACTAACAGCCAATGCATTCTTAGCCCAGCGAATATCTTCTATTAATGCGATCTCAGCACTTTGCGAGGCTACTGGAGCAGATGTCGATGAAGTTGCACATGCGGTCGGTACAGATAGTCGCATAGGTCCAAAGTTTTTAAAGTCTTCAGTTGGATTTGGGGGTTCTTGCTTTCAAAAAGATATTCTTAATTTAGTATATTTGTGCGAACATTTTGGTCTGCCCAATGTTGCAGCCTATTGGAATAGTGTAGTCGAAATGAATGATTACCAAAAGCATCGCTTCGCTCGTCGCATTGTAACCACACTCTTTAATACAGTGTCTGATAAGAAAATTGCTGTGCTAGGGTTCGCCTTTAAAAAAGATACCAACGATACCAGAGAATCAGCTGCTATTTATGTATGTCGGGATTTGATTGAAGAATTAGCGAACCTCGCAGTCTATGACCCTAAAGTAACGGAAGAGCAGATGCGTCGTGAATTAAGCCTTGCTGATGATGATACGCAATTAACCGTTTGTAAGGATGCATATGATGCAACTTGCGAAGCTCATGCAGTGCTCCTACTAACGGAGTGGGATGAATTTAAGGCCCTTGATTTCGAACGAATCTATCAGGATATGCACCAACCAGCTTTTCTTTTCGATGGGCGAAATATACTTGATTTAAATGCGTTACGCGAGATTGGTTTCGAGGCTAGCGGCATTGGTAACGGCTAAACTACTTACCAGTTGCCACATCGTATGCTGTAACTTTGACTTGCACAGAACGTTCACTTTTACCAATAGACTTTATCAGCCATGATTGTTAGACCCCGTATTCGAGGATTTGTTTGTATCACTGCTCACCCTGTGGGCTGTGCAGCAAGAGTACAGCAGGAAATTGAGGTGGCTAAAGCCGCTAGACAGATTGGCGGACCAAAGAATGTGCTCGTGATTGGAGCTTCTACTGGATATGGTCTATCTTCTCGAATAACTGCTGCTTTTTGTTCGGATGCCGCGACCTTAGGGGTATTTTTTGAACGACCTTCCTTAAAGGGTAAGCC
>JAKVCN010000067.1 GCA_022448585.1 Puniceicoccaceae bacterium
TAGCAAGCATACAGACTGAATACACTAAGAGCGTTTTAAGCGCTTCCTTGATACTTATTGATATCGATACAGGTACGGTACAAACGGTCGAGATTGATAGACCTAAGGCAAATATGTTTGAGCGACAATTGAACGCAATGATTCCTTTTTTACAGGATCGCCGAAATTCACTAAATACCCTGAAAGAATGTAAAATTAAACCAGCATATAATAATTTGCGCGCTGGTCAGGCGCAGTTGCAGACAATTCTCAATAAGTCTGCTCTGCAGGCTAAAACAGTGCTACTGGAAGCACCCACGGGATTTGGAAAAACTGGAATTGTTCTCGAACACGCACTACGTCATATGCAATTGGGCGTATATAACCGCAGCATTTATTTAAGTAGTAAATCAACAGGGCAATTAGAAACGATCAAACAATTACGGGCTATGTCAGGAGAGAGAATTCGCTACTTGCAGATGCGTAATCGGAAAGAACACAGTATCGAAACGCCTACGCACACTAGAATTAAGCAATGTGAGCGCAATAGCGCTCAACCATGGAGCGATTACGATATACACCCAATTAAACTCTTCATAAACGGCACTTTTGAACTTGAAAATGCTAAAGATATCGGTGCAAAAAACGGTCTTTGTCCCTACGCTTTAACGAAGTCTTGCCTCCCATATGCTGATATATGGATCGGAGACATAAACTACGTTTTTTCTCCACAATCTAAAAGCGTATTTACTGAAGCCATTGGTTTTAATCCGTCACAAACCCTATTAATAGTTGATGAAGCGCATAATTTGCCAGAGCGTGTTAATGAAGCATTAAGTGTAGAAATATCTGCTGCAGAGCTACTATTCGCATTAGAAGAATTACGTGTATCGGGATCTCCAAGACGCTTTTTAAGAACACTAGAAGAATTAAGCAAACAAGTTAATAAACTAAGAGCAAATCAGTCCTTAAGTAGCAGCACCCACTACAACCTGTTAGACCTATGTGAGGACATCGAGCAACAAATTGCTCAAATTCATGTAGGTTGGAATTCACTGCCTCCATTGGTTTCTGAATTAGTTTGGCGCATCCCATCTCTAGCAAAATGCCTAGGAGTAAACACTCAAAAATGGCTTCATTGGTCGCCATCTAATGGGACATTACGAGCTACCTGCCTAGATGCTAGCCAGTGGATTTCTGAGTGTATAGAACCTTTCGGAGGCAGTATTCTTATGTCTGCCACTTTATCACCAATCGAACATTTCAGAGAGGACTGTGGTATTTCCAATGCTGATTCAATAATTGCTCCCGGCTATGCTTCTTGGCGTGAAGGAGCCTATGATGTAGCGATAGATACACGGATTGACACACGATTAAAAAATCGTGGAGACAGCTATATCACAACAGCACAAACAATAGCAGCAATGATTCAGATAAGTACTAATGAACCAATCGCAGTATTTTTTTCATCATATCAATATGCTCAGAATATTGAAGCCTACTTGAGCAAACTACATCCCGAATATAAAGTTAGTACTCAGCCACGCAGAGTAAAACTCGAAGAACAGAAAATATTTATGGAGCAAGGACTCAAAGATGCAGATGCACTATTTTTAGTGCTAGGTTCGAGTTACTCGGAAGGAATCGACCAACTCGGTGGACGTATCTCAAAAGCTATAGTTGTAGGTCCTGCATTGCCTGAAGTTAATTGCGTCCAAGAAGCGCGCATAAAAGCACTCTCGCATTTACAGCCTGAGATGCGCTTTCAAAGGGTTTTTATTGAGCCAGCTATGCGCCGAATTCATCAAGCCATCGGACGGCTTGTTCGTGCACCTGAACACAAAGCTAAGATACTCTTGCACGGTAAGCGCTATGCTGAAAATGCTTATTATAAGCAGCTTGCAGATGAATATAAAACAGACAAGCGAATTACCAATCAAATAGATTTGATCAATTGGCTCGGTCAAAACAATTGATTGTAATAGAAACCAAACTACTAACTCACACTATTTAAGTGACTGTAGATAACTGCCAATTTACTTGCCCTTTACTTCTACTCAGACACATTGGTGAATTTAGAGAGGTGATCTGTATTAAGCATCTCGACTAAAAAATCATGAGCGAGCCCCTTACTTGGAATCATAAAGACTTAATCGCTATCGAGCCGCTAACTCGTGACGAGATAGAAACGATTTTTTATGCAGCAAAGACCTTTAAGAAAGCCATGAAGGCAGATCAACCAAAACTACCTTATTTGGACGGTTGTACAGTAGTAAACCTTTTTTTAGAACCTAGTACGCGCACGCGATTAGCCTTTGAAGTCGCTTCTAATAAACTTTGCGCAGACACCCTTACAATGACAGCAGAAGCTAGCAGCTTGACCAAGGGTGAGACACTACGAGATACAGCCCAAAATATGCAGGCTCTAGAAGCCGACATTATTATTCTAAGGCACGCCGCATCAGGTGCCGCACACTACTTAAGTCAAGTCGTAGATATACCGGTAATAAATGCTGGAGATGGCTCTCACGCACATCCAACACAAGCATTATTGGACTGTTTTACTTTAATCGAGAAATGGGGTACATTAGAAGGCAAAAATGTTACAATCTTGGGAGATATTCTTTTTAGCCGAGTCGCTCGATCGAATATTTATTGCTTACAAAAACTCGGTGCAAGAGTTACTATAGCAGGTCCGAGTACGCTTGTCCCAGAAGGTTTTATATCTATGGGAGTAACAGTATGTAATGATCTACAAACAGCTCTTGAAGAGGCGGATGCTGTAATGTTACTGCGCATTCAGCACGAACGTCAGAGCTCCTCTCACTTTCCATCAATTGGAGAGTACACCAGTTCATTCGGGTTAAATAATGAGCGCGCTAATTGGTTGAAGTCAGATGCTATCATCATGCATCCAGGTCCAATCAATCGAGGTGTAGAAATAGACTCAAATCTCGCAGATTCTAAACGCTCAGTCATTCTAAATCAGGTCACTAATGGTGTTTTTGTGCGTATGGCTGTGCTACACCTCTGTCACAGCTATTACAAAAGCAAAAAGATTAATCTCCCCGCATAGATAAACTAATTTGTATTATGAGTAACATACTATGGATATCTGGAGGAAGAGTCATCGATCCAGCCAATAAGCGCGATTGTATTGGAGAAGTTTATGCTATAGATGGTATTATAGTAAAGAGCTTGAGCCAGTCTCAGCAAAAACAAGCAAGTAAAATTGACGCAACTGGTCTAATCGTAGCTCCAGGCTTGGTCGACATACATGTACATTTTCGATTTCCAGGACAAACACATAAAGAAGATATTCGCTCAGGAAGTGAAGCTGCTGCTGCAGGTGGTTTTACTACAGTTGTTTGCATGCCAAATACAAGCCCTGTTTGTGACAACGCAGGCACGATTCAGCGGATCATGGATAAAATAGATCGCGAATCTGTTATACACATATACCCAACAGGTTGCCTGACCATTGGAATGAATGCGCATGAGCTGGCTCCTACGGGACAATTAAAGCAGGCTGGTATTGTAGCAGTTACCGATGATGGTAAATGCGTACAAAGCAATGAAATTATGCGTAGAGCGGTCGAGTATGCGCATATGTTTGGTTTGCCGATCATGGACCACTGCCAAGATTCTAGCTTAACTAAAGAAGCTGTTATGAACGAGGGCGAATGGTCGCTGAAGTTAGGATTACGAGGCTGGCCTAAAGCTGCAGAAGATATTATTGTTGCGCGCAATGTTATATTAGCTCGCTTAACCGGTGCTCACATACACATGCAGCACGTTAGTTCAGCAGCTTCCGTGGACATTTTAAGAGCTGCCAAAAAACTTGGAATAACCGTTAGTGCAGAAGCTAGCCCTCATCATATAGAATTCACTGATGCTGATTTGCAAGACTATGACCCAATGTTTAAAATGAATCCTCCGCTTGGTTCAGCCGAAGACCGCGAAGCTTTAATTCAGGGTCTTTGTGATGGTACTTTAGATTGTATTGCTACCGATCATGCACCCCACTCTGCTAGCGAAAAGGATTGTGAACTAGACCGTGCTCCATTTGGTGTTATAGGATTGGAAAATTCACTAGCTAGTACTTTGGGAACCCTCTATCACAGCGGTCGCCTATCTTTAAGTGATGTGATTGCGCTCATGAGTCATAGAGGAGCAGAAATTTGCAATCTTAATGCTGGTACTTTAAGTAAAGGAGCGGTAGCGGATATCTGCTTAATAGATCCAAATGAAGAATGGACTGTGGAAACCGCTGAGTTCTTTAGTCGATCAAAAAATTGCCCGTGGCAGGGGAGAAGATTAAAAGGACGAGTCAAAGCTACCTATGTAAGTGGTAAGCTAGTGTTTGATGGAACTATAATTACTAGATAGCTATGCTAGAACAAATGGATTTAACGGCAGTATTTGCCATGCTGCTTATTGTTACTGCGCTCGGCATAAGTGCCGCTCTTTGGTTTGCAAGATGGCTATTACCACGCAATTTATTACAACAAAATAACCCTATCCCACCTTGGTCTATAGGATGGGTAAACTTTGTAATCTTTATCTGTGCATTAGTAGGAGCAGTATTTTTAGCACAAGCGCTAACTACACCCATAATTTCTGATTATGATACTTCCAAACAAGGAGGGCCGATCGAACTCACACCATGGTTAGCAGTTGTATCAATTATTCTACTACAATTGCCACTTTTATTAGTCTTTTTTATATGTAGGCATTATTACCCAAATCAATTCGCAGGACGAATTAATAGTGAGCCTTACACAGTTTTCAAAGCACTGCTTAGTTCTGTTCCAATATTTTTTCGCTACCTACCCATTATTTGGGTAGTCAGTTTAATTTGGAATGGATTACTTAAATTTTTTCAAAAATTTGGCTGGATTGGACCAACTCCTCCACAAGAATTAATTCAATTATTTGGTAATGGTGGAGATCCAATAGCAATTGGACTATTGGTTTTATTTGCTATTCTACTAGCTCCAATCGTTGAAGAAGTTATTTTTCGTGGCTGTATTTATCGCTTCTTAAAAAGCCAAACCCTGCTCCCATCCGCTCAGGTAATTAGCGGTATCTTATTTGCTCTGTTGCATGGCAATCTAATGTCATTTGGACCTCTTTTAGTTGTCGGTATTTTACTCGCGCATGTTTACGAGTCGAGTGGCAATCTGCTAGTAGCGATTAGTTTCCACGCCTTATTTAATAGTTTCAGCCTACTTATGCTACTACTTATCAATCAATCTAGCAGTTTAATCTCTCCATAAAGTAATCTTCTCTAGGCACCCATTATTAATGACTATAAAAAGTATGACAGGATTCGGTCGTAGCGCCGCAGAAATCAGTGAAATTGGTCTACAAATTACGGTTGAAATTAGCTCGGTTAATCGTAAAAGTTTGGATGTTTTTATCAATGCACCGCGCGAATGGAGCGGCTTGGATCAAAGCTGCGCCGAGTGGTTGAAACCACATTTTCAACGCGGTCGTGTAAATGTACAGATAAAAGCTGAAACGCCTTCAAATCTGTCGCGTGTAATTCCGTTTTCAAACGCACAGCTAGACCAAGACCTGGAGCGTCTGCGTGAATATGCTAGGATAAACAACTACTCTTTTGAAGTGGACAGTCACCTCATCTTAAACCTAGCCAAGTCTCAAAAAGATAATCAGGATCTTCCAGATTGGCGTACTTTAGAAGAAGCAATCAAAAAAATATTCGTACTAGCCTTAAAGGATATTAACGGCATGCGACAATGTGAAGGTGAGGCTATAGCCAGTGACTTAGAGCAGCGCATCTGTGCACTAGAAATTTTAGTTAAAGAAATTAAAGAGCATGTATCTGGCGCAAGTAATCGATACGGTGAGACTCTCCTTGAGCGACTCAAACAGCTTGATCTAGAAATCGATTTAGATGACGCACGTGTCTTAAAAGAGATCGCGCTATTTGCTGATCGTGCTGATATTAGTGAAGAAATGACACGATTGAACTGTCATTTCGAACAATTTAGAGATCTCATTTCGGGCAACGAAGCAAGTGGTCGAAAAATGGATTTCTTATGTCAAGAAATCCACCGCGAGCTCAATACTACTGGGAGTAAGTCCACTCAGATCGAAATCACACGGTCTGTAATAGAGGGGAAAAATGAGCTCGAGCGTATTCGAGAGCAGGTACAAAATATTGAATAGGCTTTTACTTAATGTTTTAGCCAAGTATGCTGAAAAAAAGTACGTGCATAGTGACATTTTTTACTTAATATAGTGTAATGAATACTGAAGTGCTCTGTCATCCGGGCCCCTTCCGACCTATTGTGCAGTTTTCAATTCACGCTGATAATAAGGTTGGGCGCCTCAATGAACTTGTTGGATTGGTAAGTGAACATAAAGTTCACATAATGGCATTATCCATACTCGATACAACAGACAGCTCTGTAGTTCGATTTATTGTGGATTATCCTGAAGAGGCACAAAAACTCTTAACCGATCACCAATTTTCCTTTGTGCAAAGCGAACTAGTTGCAGTTGAGCTCGATAAAGAATCAGACCTTAAAAAAGTTACAAATGCCCTTGTACAGGCGGAAATCAACATTCACTACGTATATCCATTTCTTATTCGTCCTAATGGACGCTATGCGCTAGCACTACGGCTTGAAGACAATGATTTGGCAGCTGATACATTGCAACGCCACCAGTTAAAAGTAATTGGTCAGAACGATATTGCTCGCTAGACAATAGTTCTAGCTGAAAAAATTTCTTAGAATGACTACGTCGTAATTTGGCTATTCTATGTTGACATAAAAAACAAGCTGGCTCTATGTAAAGTTTCCTTAGGGGTGACCTGGCATGGGTCTGAGATACTTCCTTGTTTCGGCACAGAATGATCCCTTCGAACCTGATCCGGTTGACACCGGCGTAGGAAAAGG
>JAKVCN010000068.1 GCA_022448585.1 Puniceicoccaceae bacterium
GCCTTGGTTGTATCCATATATTTAGCCGTGTATTTGCATTACGCATGTTGCTTTGTTTATTTATATGCAGTGCAACTATATTGTCTAGTAAAACGATTCGGTCCGATGGGTTACAGTATGTTGACTTTGTAACTATTGCACATCGTCTAGGGCTCAAGTCTCATTGGTTAGCCGATAACAAGACCTTTCGTTTGAGTGCCCCAAACCTTGTAGTCGATGCGAACGCTCAAAGCCGCAAGATTTACATAAATGGCATGCCCATATATTTGGGGTTTCCTACGCTTTTTTTAAACAAGCAACTATACCTGTCTGTACTTGATTTGAATCAAACGTTACTTCCTTTACAAAATCCAGGTGCCTTTGGGGATGTTCCTAGTTGTAAGCGCATTGCAATTGATGCTGGTCATGGGGGAAAGGATCATGGTGCCACTAATAAGTCTCTTGGTTTAAGTGAAAAAGCGCTTAGCTTTGATATAGCTCGTCGTTTACAGCAATTACTTTTAAAAGGAGGCTTTGAGGTTGTACAAACACGCCGAGAAGATGTCTTCATCCCACTAGAAAATCGTGCTATTTATGCTGAGCAGCGCTCTGCAGATGTTTTTATTAGTATACATTTTAATGCCGCTGATTCAAAAGAAGCATACGGCTATGAAACTTTTGCTCTGACGCCACAGTTCCAAGCTTCAACAAGATATACGAAACTTGGTGCCAATGATGGTATCAAGTTTGATGGAAATCACCAGGATCCATGGAATATACTGTTGGCTTATTTGGTACAAGAAAACCTTGTTGATCGCATGGGTGGTCTAGATCGTGGCGTGAAGCGAGCTCGCTTTAAAGTGCTTAAAGATTTACGCTGTCCAGGAGTTCTTGTTGAGTTAGGTTTTTTATCACACCGCAATAGTGCCAAGCAGTTACTTTCTAAAATGCATCGTCAGCGTTTGGCTCAGAGCTTGTATGATGGGATTACTGCTTATCAAAAAAAACTTAGAGAGATACAGTAAGAGTGAAAACTATAGTTATATGCATGCTAGTTTGGATTACGTTCGCATCTCCAATCTGGTGTGATTTGCCCGATGCAAATAAGCGCGTGGTCATACTGGCTAATTCTAATGACCCAGATTCTTTGAAAATCGCTAAATATTACGCACAGCAGAGGTCGATTCCTGAGGCCAATATTATTTCTTTAGCGTTGCCGATTACTGAAACGATTACGCTTCAGCAATATGTAGAGATGCTTCACCGCCCTTTATTCGAAGCTCTAGTTGCTGATGATTGGATACATGCGGTTCGCTCAGGTCAGCTGGATTCTTATGGTCGAGATGTTTTACTAGCAGCTGTACATCAAATAAGTTACTTAGTAACAGTTCGAGGCGTTCCACTACGAATTTCTAATGATATAGATTTTATTGAGCCCGAATCTATTAACATTCCATCACAATTTCGTGTCAATTGTGGATCTGTAGATGGTGAGTTAGCCTTACTTGCAATTGCCGAACGTTTATCAATGACTGCTTTTATTGCGAATCCATACTTTCAAAAAATGATGCCAACGAGCAGAGATTTGTCTTTAGGGATTCGGGTAAGTCGCCTCGACGGACCGACATCAAAATCTGTATGCAATTTAATTGACCGTAGTTTAGAGGCTGAAAAAAATGGCCTACGAGGGCGTGCGTATTTCGATACTGGTGGACCTCACGAACTAGGGGATAGGTGGATCAATACTGCTCGTAAATATGTAACCGAGCAGTATTATGATACCGACATTGAAGATACTAAACGTAAGATCGATGCTCGTGATCGATTCGATGCACCCGCAATCTACATGGGATGGTACTCTACAAGTGCATACGGGCCTTGGTTAAATTCCAATCGAAATGTTCCAGCTGGATCTATCGGTTTTCACTTGCATAGCTTTTCTGCAACTACGGTGCGCTCGGATAAAAAGGGATGGCTTGGTCCATTAATTGAGCAAGGATACTGCGCAACATTTGGTAATGTTTATGAACCCTACCTTGAATTTACTCATCGTCCAGATCTGTTTATTGAGATGCTCCTTAAAGGTTTTAGTTTCGGGGAGGCTATTGCTTATTGCACCCCACGGTGGAGTTGGATGGCAGTAGCAATTGGTGATCCCTTGTACAGACCATTTAGTGTTAATTTAGACAAGCAACTCGACTTGATTGATGGTACACAACTAAGTGCTTATGTCGTATTACGCGAAATGATTCGTTTGCAAGAAGAAGTGAGTCAAGAAGCTGCTCTAGTTTTTGGACAAGAGCAATTTATCAAGAATCCTTCTTTGGTACTCGCTTATTCATTGGCGCAATTATATCAAAAATGCGGAGATTTAGAGAATGCTTTGCAAGTATTGAAATTGATACGGTTCTTAGCAGTTTTTAGTATAGAAGAGAGAGTCTTAGCACAGAAAATAGCGGATCTTTTACATCAATTAGGTGAAATTGACTTAGCATACAAAGTTTATGAAAAACTCATTAATTGTCAGGATAATCCGAAGTCTCTTAAGGTTGAGTTATTGGAATCAGGTGCATTGAAAGCTAGATCTATTGGCAATTATGAGCAGGCTGCGCAATGGAGTTCGCGATTCAATAAATTGAAGTTATCTTTGGCTGATAATAATCATCATAAGGTGGAATAAACTACTATTAATAGGTTGTTGACTCAATAACTAATAATAAACTAGTTTATAATTATACAATACTTAATATGAGTCACTTAAATGATATTTACACTGAATTTCACAGCATGCTTAGTCGTTCCGAGAAGGAAGTTTCCTTACGTCAGCGTGGAAGAGTTTTCTGGCTATATGGTCTTTCAGGATCTGGAAAAAGTACATTAGCCAATGCACTGGAGCGCGCTTTATTTGAAAAAGGAATACTCACTAAAATTTTAGATGGTGATAATATTCGCAGCCGGTTAAATAGTGATTTGGGTTTTTCTGATCTCGATCGCAAAGAAAATATTCGGCGAATAGCAGAAGTTGCTCGTTTATTTTTAGAGAGCGGTACAGTAGTTTTTACCTCTTTTATTACGCCAAGGCGTCAATTAAGATCCCTCGCTCAATCAATTATTGGTCCATCAGACTTTACGCCAATTTATGTTCAGGCTAGCTATGAAACATGCGCAGCTCGTGATGTGAAGGGCTTGTATGCAAAAGCCGAAGCGGGAGGTGTTTCTAATTTCACCGGAAAACAGTCATCATTTGAAGAACCTATGCTAAATGATACAGACTGGATTGTAGCGACTGATCAACAAAGTGAGGAGCAGTCAGTTAAATTACTTCTAGACAAAATATTACCTTTGATAGTGATCAAAAAGAGTTAGCAGCTAACACGGCTACCTATTCAACATTCAGTTATGCATAAAGATTACACAATCACACATTTAAAACAGCTCGAATCAGAGGCAATTTACATCTTGCGCGAGACAGCAGCACAATTTGAAAAACCCGTACTGCTTTTTTCAGGTGGTAAGGACTCAATTGTAATGGCTCATTTAGCAAAGAAAGCGTTTTGGCCTGCGAAGGTGCCATTTCCTTTAATGCATGTGGATACAGGACATAACTTTCCTGAAACGATGCAATATCGTGATCAATTTGTTAAAGATCTTGGATCTGAGCTTGTAGTTGCTTCCGTTCAGAAAGTAATCGATGACGGTAAGGTTGTTGAAGAAACCGGTCCTTATGCGAGTCGAAATGGATTACAAATAGTTGCTCTTTTAGAAGGTATCGAACAGGGGCAATATGATGCAGCCCTCGGCGGCGGTCGGCGTGATGAAGAAAAAGCTAGGGCTAAAGAACGTTTCTTCTCTCATCGAGATGTATTCGGTCAATGGGACCCAAAAAATCAACGACCAGAACTTTGGAATATATTCAATGGGCGTAAGCAACATGGTGAACACTTCAGAGTTTTCCCTTTGTCCAACTGGACTGAGATGGATATATGGCAGTATATTAAGCTCGAGAGTATTGATCTTCCAAATTTATATTTTTCGCATAATCGTGAATGTTTTGTTCGAAATGGTGTTATTATGGGTGTTTGTGATTTTATTGAAATGACACCTGATGAAAAAGCTTCGGTAGAAACTAAAACTGTACGATTTCGTACGATAGGAGACGCAACTTGTACAGGCGCGGCGCTTTCAACAGCAACTAACCTAGATGATATAATTGAGGAAGTAGCTGCAACAAGGCAGACCGAACGCGGCACGCGAGCGGACGATAAACGCTCAGAAACAGCAATGGAAGACCGAAAAAAACAAGGTTATTTTTAGGTCATAAAGCAAGCGATAAAAATAGTATAATCTCAAGTTTATATAAATACAATGAGTGAAGATACAACATCAGCAGGTTACCTTAATATGGATCTCTTGCGTTTCACCACTGCCGGTTCAGTAGATGATGGTAAGAGTACCCTCATAGGAAGGCTTTTATATGATTCAAAAGCTATTTTTGAGGATCAATTGAAGGCAGTAGAAGCGAGCTCAAAAAAACGTGGGGATGTAAATGTTAATCTTGCTTTGTTGACTGATGGATTACGTTCCGAGCGTGAACAGGGAATTACCATCGATGTAGCTTATCGTTATTTTGCGACTCCAAAGCGTAAGTTTATTATTGCGGACACGCCAGGCCATATTCAGTACACGCGAAATATGGTAACTGGAGCATCGACAGCTAATTTAGCAATATTGCTCGTAGATGCTCGAAAGGGTGTAGTTGAGCAGACTTGTCGACATGCATTTATCGCTAATTTGCTGCGAATCCAACACATCGTCGTGTGCGTTAATAAGATGGATCTAGTTGAATGGTCGCAGGACACATATAATAGTATTATTGATAATTTTAAGAAGTTTGCATCGCGTCTTAATAACATTGTTGAGATTACCTTTATTCCAGCATCTGCTTTATTGGGCGATAATATCGTAGATAAGTCAGCAAACATGCCTTGGTATCAAGGTCCAACGCTACTGTATCATTTAGAAACCGTTTATATAGGCGCGGATGAGAATCTTATTGATGCGCGTTTGCCGGTTCAATGGGTGATTCGACCGCACTCAGATAAGTGGCATGATTTCAGGGGCTTTGCTGGACGTATAGCAGGTGGAGTTTTTAAGCCTGGCGATACTGTTAAGGTCTTACCATCTGGTTTTGAATCAACAATTCAAGCAATCCATACGATGGATGGCGAATTGAGCGAGGCTTTTGCTCCCATGTCAGTTACTCTGACCCTTCAGGATCAAATAGATATTTCTCGAGGTGATATGATAGTGAAGCCTAATAACTCACCTAGTCCTAAGCAAAATATTGAAGCGATGATTTGTTGGTTTTCTTCGAATAAGAAACTTGCTGGTCGTGGAAAATTTATACTTCGCCATACCGAGAAGGAGGTTACGGCGATTGTTTCTGAGGTAAAATATAAGGTTAATATTAATACTTTACATAAAATTGAAGATGATTTGATTTTTAGCCTCAACGATATTGGTAGGATTTCGCTGCGTACATCGGCTCCATTAATGGCTGACAGTTACAAGCGTAATCGTATTTCTGGAAGTTTTGTTCTTATTGATGAACAAACGAATGAGACAGTTGCAGCAGGAATGATGATATAGAGTAGGGATCTACAGTAAATATTTTTGCTCTTTATTTTTAGGCTTTATGAATTATTTTTATATTATGCACATTCATTAATTAGAAAATAATTGGCTGCAGATTCTCCAGATTTTGTTTTTCCGGAACCTAGTTGTTTCCCTGCTCCGCTTAGTAGCTCTACTGACTTACTTATTATTGCCGGTGAACATTCAGGAGATGAGCATGCGGCGAAATTGTTATTGGATCTATATAGAATTAGGCCAGAGTTAACGGTTGTATGCCTTGGTGGTGAGCGTTTGCGCAATGCCGGAGCACAGCTACTTTATGATTTAACTCAAGTTTCCGTTGTTGGTTTTGTTGAGGTTATCAAGCACTATAATTCTTTTAAAAAATTATATAATGAAACTTTGGATTGGATTGAGCGCTATGAGCCGAAGCATATTTGTTTCGTGGATTACCCAGGTTTTAACCTGCGCTTGGCAAAGGAACTCTTCAATCGAAGTTTGAGTCGAAAGGCCGGTGGAACGATTGGTCTAAGCTACTATATAGGTCCACAAATTTGGGCTTGGAAGGCTAAGCGTCGTTTTAAGATGGCGCAGACTTTGGATCAAGTAGGTGTAATTTTTCCATTTGAAGTAGATTGTTATAATGATACCGACCTCCTCGTTGAATTCGTGGGTCATCCATTTGCGAGCGAAGACTATAAACATCCATTCAAATTTGATCCAAATGGTGCGATCTTATTACTACCTGGCAGTAGAGTGGGTGCAATAAAGCGAATATTTCCTGTTTTATTAGAAGCCTTTGCTATTGCTAGATCAAATAGTCGCGACGAATTAAGAGCTTGTGTTATTTATCCAAGTAGCCGAATTCTTAGCACATTGAAGCATATTTTGTCCCAGTATCCTGATTTGGTGTCTGTGGTAGAATTTAAACAAAATCATGGCGAGCAGCAATCTGCTCGAGCGGTTTTAATGAGTTCAGGTACAATGTCATTAGCGGTGGCTTTGAGTGGGATACCTGGAGTAATTATTTACCGTCTTAACTGGATAAGTTATTG
>JAKVCN010000069.1 GCA_022448585.1 Puniceicoccaceae bacterium
GAAGTGAATCAAGTGCTCAATGGTCAATTAAAACCAAGTAAGAGCTACACCTATCAAATGTACGAGCAAGTCATGACTTGGTCGGACAAGTTTCGCAAAATGGGCGTGCGTACGAATGCAGACTCTCCCGATCAATCCAAAGCAGCAGTAGCATATGGCGCTCAAGGTATCGGGCTTTGCCGTACCGAGCATATGTTCTTTGAAGGTGATCGAATCACATTTATGCGCCAAATGATCCTCGCAACTGACGAGAAGGAGCGACGCACAGCACTTAAAAAACTCCTACCATTCCAGCGTAAGGACTTTAGCGGATTGTTTAAGGCTATGGGTGGCCGTCCAGTAACTGTACGTCTACTTGACCCACCACTGCATGAATTCCTACCGCACGATGATTCGTCCAAGCGAGATTTAGCAGATTCACTAGGAGTCGACATGGACGTCATCTCCAACCGAGTACATGCTTTGCATGAGGCAAACCCAATGTTGGGTCATCGCGGTTGTCGTCTCGGTATCTCCTACCCAGAGATAACAGAGATGCAATCACGCGCAATTTTTGAAGCCGCCGCTGCTTGTTACAAACTCAAGAATCCTGTCAGAGTAGTCCCAGAAGTGATGATCCCGTTAGTCGGATTTGCCGATGAACTAAAGAATCAAGTTGCTGTTGTGCACCGCGTCGCAAAAGAAGTCATGGCTACTAAGAAAGTTAAGTTTAAATATTTAGTAGGCACCATGATTGAAGTTCCACGCGGCGCGCTAACTGCCGATGAGATTGCTGAAACTGCAGAATTTTTCAGCTTTGGTACAAATGATCTGACTCAAACCGGACTCGGCATGAGTCGTGATGATGCAGGCTCCTTCCTAGCCAATTACAAAGAGCTCGATATCTTACCTCAAAACCCATTTGCTTCCATCGATGCAGACGGTGTTGGTCAGCTAGTTGAAATTGGTGCAGAGAAAGGTCGCGCAGCTCGTAAAGGTTTAAAACTCGGCATTTGTGGCGAACATGGAGGCGACCCAGCTTCCATCAAGTTTTTCCACGGCGTAGGACTAAACTATGTATCTTGTTCGCCTCCACGAGTACCAGTTGCTCGCTTAGCAGCAGCTCAAGCAGCAATCCAAGGTTAATATAAAATTATTAATTTTTACATTGCCCCTCCATAATAAGGAGGGGCTTTTTTATAGTCACATTTCTTGCGCTCTAAGCTAAAGACTCTGAAATAATACTGCATTTAATCACGTAGCGTATTAATATTAATAACTTCCATGCCAGCACTGGATGCGGCTTGCATCCCAAGCTCAGTATCCTCGAAAGCATGACAGCGCTGCGGATTTACGCCAATCAAGCGCGCCGCTTTCAAGTAAATATCTGGAGCCGGTTTTGGATTTTCGATACAATCAGCAGTAACGACAGCGCCAAACCAATTTCTCATGCCCAAAGCTAGTAGTATTTTCTCAGCAACCCACATCGGGCTTCCTGTAGCGACAGCCATAGGGAGGATTTCTCGATAACGCTCTGCTATCGCTTTTACTTCTTTTACCGGTTGTACTTCACCAAGTAAGAACTCGAATAATTCTTCTTTTTCAATCGCAACTGCTGCAGCATCAATTGACTGCCTCTGCTCCTTCGCTAACATTATGATTATAGCTTCTGCAGGCACGCCGCCGAGCGCATAAAATCGATCCTCTGAAAAATTAATACCATATTTTTTAAATGTTTTCGACCATGCAATAAAATGCGTAGGCATCGTGTCTGCCAAAGTTCCATCCATATCAAAGATCAGGCCATCGTAATCATTTTGTAGATTTTCCACGCCACTTGACTAAAGAAGAACTTTAGCAGCGCAAGCGCAACTAGCCAAAAGGAAAATAAAACAATAAGTATAATAAGTTACTACTCTAATAAAGAAATTTACAGCAGCTGAATAATTTTAGCTATAATGTTTACAGTTTCTTAACGGACACTTAATGTACATTTTAAACTTGAATAGATATTTCTTTACTAATGCTTCGCTCCATACGTAATGCCTTCATCACAGGGGTTTTTGTAATCCTACCGCTTGGAGTTACTGTGATCGTTATTAATTTTTTGCTAGACCGTATCGGTACTCCAGCAAGTAGCTTTTTCTTTTGGTATTTAGATCCGATGTGGAGTGATATGCCAATCGCTCAGTTCAGCCTCGAAGTGCTATCGGTGCTAGTCGTACTGCTCTTAATCACACTGCTTGGCTTCGGGTCAAAACTTTTTGTGGGTCGCATCTGCCTACATAGTTTTGAGCGCTTGCTAGATAATGTACCATTTATTAATACCGTTTATCGCACTGCAAAACAAATAGTGGATACCTTTAGTCAGCAGAAAAATGCTGTTTTTCAAGAAGTTGTTCTGATTGAATACCCTCGAAAAAACTGCTACGTTATTGGTTTTCTTACCAGCGAGTCAAAAGGTGAGGCTCAGGCAGTTACTGGAGAGTCCATCTATAATGTTTTCGTACCAACCACGCCGAATCCAACCAGCGGATTTCTACTCATGCTACCTAGAGAGGACATCACTGCTTTAAACATGTCAATTGCAGATGGGATGAAACTAATTATCTCAGGAGGCGCTGTTGTACCTAGCCATGGCGACAAAGCAGTAGTAGTTAATAATCCTAAAGCTGCAGAGGTGGATGCATAAATAGTCCCGCTATTTATATAATTAAAAACCGTAAAAAAAGTGGCCTTGTATGCGATTCAATTAGGCAATGATTCACTATATTATTTAGGGGATGATTAAGACACATAAAGCCCTAGTATTAAGCCTGGAAGCCTCTGGTGAGTCTTTTCTAAAGCTTACAGTGCTGAGTCCAGAATCGGGCGCGTTTTATTGTCTAAAGCGAATAGCAAAAAAAAAGTCCTCTACTACTGTCACCCCTGATCTTTTCGACACAGCCGAGATAGATCTGGATACTACCAAGCAAGGCAGCGCTCTTTTTGTGCGCAGCTACCGAACACTCATCCGGCGTAGCGAGATTGGACAAAATTATTACAAGCTACTAGCTGCCTCGGAGTTTTCTGCTCTGCTCGCTAGGAATAGTCCGCAGATGGGAGACTATGCAAATCTTTATCATCGCGTCGAACGTAGCCTCGATGCTTTTTGTGAGCGAGCGCACCCAACAATCGTGCTGCTCAAGAGCCTCTACTTACTACTCAAAGATGAAGGCTACCCAGTGCGTGAATCTTGGTGGCCAAATTTGCCTAACTCTCTGCGCGAAGCCGCAAAAAATATTCTCAATCAACCAACGCCAGATGCCAAAGCAGCTATTGCTACCAACGACTGCCAGCAGTTAACAGAAAATCTGTATCTGTGGCTGCAACGAGAAACCGACTTAATTTTGCCTAAATCTAAGCCATAGAAGCTGTATTGTGTCTCGAATATCTAGACATATAGAACAGATCGTCTAAGAGTCTACCATAGCAATGCGTATACTAATTTTAAGCTCCAGCACGGGAGGCGGCCACGATATGCGGGCACGTTCTCTTCAGCAATGGGTAGAAGTACTTAAAGAACGCCATCCACAAATTGAAATTAGTCGCTATCAAGCATTAGAGGAAAGTTCTAAAATTTATGCCTTGGGCGTTGGCTTATACAATAGCATCCAGAGAATTTGGCCTACCCTGCACCATATTTATTTCAACTGGCTAGAATTTTTCCAGGTGTCAAAATTTGAATCCTTATTACTCGGTAAGAAGCATTTTCACGATGCCCTCACTCAGGCAAATCCGGACTTAATTCTCAGTGTACATGCTCATGTGAACCATAGCTTTCGTAGCTATGCGAAGCGAATACTGCCACAAGTAAAATTTGTCACCTACTGCGGAGAGCTGCATGGCGGATATGGGTTTAGCCGCCATTGGGTCGATCCGCGGGCAGATGCCTTTATAGGAGCCACTAAAACTGTCTGTAAGGCGGCCATCGATCTCGGCATGCCTAAAGATCGCACGCTCTACGGAGGCTTCCTACTGGGCTCGCAATTTTATAAGTCTGCACACCCAAACCACGAAAAAGCGAGCACACTATGTAAAGATCTTGGTTTAGTAGAAGGTCCACTCACCCTGCTTTTATCGACTGGTGCCAATGGCGCGCAAAATCACTCAAAATTCATTAAGTCTCTATCTAACTTACAACAGTCCATACAAGTGATTGCTCTGTGCGGATACAATACGAAGGCACAAGAGGAGTTGGGTAAGCTTCAGCAAATCTATCCACAGCTTACTATTCGCGCACTTGGCAAACGCAGTGATATGTTTGAACTCATGCAGATCGCAGACCTCATCGTTGCCCGACCAGGAACTGGGACAACATCGGAGGCAATTATGGCAGGCTGCCCACTCATCATGAATACACTAGGTGGAGTCATGCCGCAGGAGTGGATCACGGTAAAATATCTTCGCGCAAAGGGCTTACCAGTAAAGCGGCTTAAAAAGCCTCACGATTTATTAGGAGTCATTAGAGATCTAACTAAAGATCAAGAGCCCCTCGAAGTATGGAAGCAGCAAATGATTGCCTTGCAACCTAGCTTGCAACCAGCTGACATAATAGATCATTTGATATCAATTACTGGTCGCAAACAAGACTAAATAGCTCAAAAAAATGACCCATATGGCGGAAAACCCTACAGCTATCGAGCGCAAGCTAAAGGCAGGACTTTTTCTTAACTCCGTCCTGCCAGCTTTTGAAGACTTGTTGCAGCACAGTGAGCGGGCTCAGTCCATTCTAGCCGAGCGTCAATTTAGTGTGCGCTTTCAGACCTCAAGTGGTCTTAAATCGACCCTGCTGTTTGCTAATGGTCAATGTGCTTTTAAGCCTGGGAAAACTCTAAAAAGTGACATCGTGCTACACTTTTTTACTGAAGAGCAACTCATCAATGAGTTTGAGAATAGCGGTTTTCGTGTGCCCATTCCAATAAAGGGTGCGAGTCGATTCAAAGACTTGAAAGCGATAAAAGCATTATCAAGTGAACTCGAAAATTCCTTAAGGCCGAGTGAAGCACAGTTAGCCGATACAAAGCTTCATAATTTTCATCTTAGTTTACAACTTGGCATTGCCTTAAGAGCTGCTATCGAGCTCTCAGTCCACGAACCGCGATCGCGAAGCATCATGAAAGATGCTCCTGAAGGTACTGCCTACTTTTCGGTCGGAGAAGAGGGTTACGGCGCTTGGCTTGAGTGGCGTAAAGGTGCTATTTATTATGGCAAGGGTGCTCCACAAAATAAGCCCGACGTACATGTGGCTTTCTCAAATGCCGAAACTGCTCTAAAAGCGATTGGTAATCGCATCGATGTTATGGCAGCCATTGGCTTGGGATACATTAGCGTCACCGGTTTAATTCCACTAGCGGATGCACTGGGCTATATATTTGAGCGTATTCCAATTTATTTAGAGCCATAATTGTACGCTATTTGATACCATGAGTCCAAAATATGATAAATCCATGGCGCTATTTCAGCGCGCAAGTGCCGTCATCCCAGGTGGGATCTATGGACATGCAGCGCCTGCTGCTACAGTGCCTGGGGCTTTCCCTTATTTTGCCGAGCGAGCCGAAGGCTCTCGCTACTGGGATGTCGATGGTAATGAATACATTGATCTAATGTGTGGCTACGGACCGATCCTGCTCGGATATAACCATCCCGAGATTAACGCTGTGACAGCTGAAGTGCAGCCACAAGGGGACTGTTTTAATCATCCTACAGAGTATACGGTACAATTAGCAGAAAGACTAGCCCAACAGATCGAGGGCGCTGATTGGGCAGTATTTGGTAAAAATGGAACGGACATGACTTCATGGTCCATTCGTGTGGCGCGAGAATTTACTGGTAAAAAACGCATCGCTAAGGCGAAGCAAGCCTACCATGGCGTCGATCCATGGTGCGTGCCTGGGTATGGCGGAATCATCGCAGAAGATCGCGCGCAAATCGATAGCTTCGTGTGGAACTCGGTCGAATCACTCCATGAATTAGTAAAAAGAGAAGGCGAAAATCTAGCAGCCATAATGATCACGCCCTTTCACCATCCAAATTTTGCTGATTCACAACTCCCTAATCCTGATTTTGTGACTGCTATGAATGAGCTGTGTGAGAAGCACGGCATTCTACTAATTCTGGATGATGTTCGCTGCGGCTTTCGCCTGCATAGTAATGGCTCCCACTGCAGCTTTGGCTTTAATCCCGATTTAATGTGCTACAGTAAAGCGCTTGGTAATGGCTATCCAATCTCTGCTTGCGCTGGCAAACGAGCACTAAAAGTAGCAGCGAGTAAGTGCTTCCTAACGGGAAGTTTTTGGAATGCTGCTGTGCCGATTGCAGCGGCGCTGAAGACTCTGGAAATCGCGGAGCGTGAGAATTTACCGAAGCAGTTAGAGGTAAATGGCGAACAACTAGTCAGTGGCATGCTAGCATTAGGAGAGCGCCATGGAGTTCCTCTACAATCCTCCGGGCCAGGCGCTATGCCATATGTGCGAGTCGCAAAGGATACCTCTTTTCATAAGCAGCAAGCGCTGTGCGCAGCAGCAGTCGAGCAAGGCCTCTACCTACACCCACACCATAACTGGTTTTTGAGCGCAGCGCATACCACGGA
>JAKVCN010000007.1 GCA_022448585.1 Puniceicoccaceae bacterium
CAAGTTGTAGATATTCCGTTAATTAACGCTGGAGATGGCTCTCACGCACATCCAACCCAAGCATTATTGGACTGTTTCACGTTAGTTGAGAAATGGGGTACTCTAAAAGGTAAAAATGTCACAATTTTAGGAGACATTCTTTTTAGCCGAGTCGCCCGATCTAATATTTATTGTTTACAAAAACTCGGTGCAAGAGTCACCATTGCAGGTCCTAGCACGCTTGTCCCTGAAGGTTTTGTATCTATGGGAGTAACTGTCTGTAATGATCTACAAAAAGCCCTTGAGGATGCAGATGCTGTAATGTTACTGCGCATTCAACACGAACGTCAGAGCTCCTCTCACTTTCCATCAATTGGTGAGTATACTAGTTCATTCGGTTTAAATAATGAGCGCGCTAATTGGTTAAAACCAGATACTGTTATCATGCACCCAGGGCCGATCAATCGAGGTGTAGAAATAGACACTAACCTAGCAGACTCCAAACGCTCAGTCATTCTAAGTCAGGTCACTAATGGTGTTTTTGTGCGTATGGCTGTGCTACACCTCTGCCACAGCTATTATCACAGCAAGAAGATCCATCTACCCGCCTAAATAAACCATCTTGTATTATGAGTAACATACTTTGGATAACTGGAGGACGAGTTATTGATCCTGCCAACAAGCGCGATTGTCTCGGTGAAGTTTATGCTATAGACGGTTACATCGTAAAGAGCCTAAGCCAGTCTCAGCAGAAAAAAGCGAATAAAATTGACGCAACTGGTCTAGTCGTGGCTCCCGGTCTAGTCGATATACATGTACATTTCCGATTCCCTGGACAGACACATAAAGAAAACATTCGGTCAGGAAGTGAAGCAGCTGCAGCTGGTGGATTTACTACGGTTGTTTGCATGCCAAATACAAGCCCAGTTTGTGACAACGCAGGCACCATACAACGGATCATGGATAAGGTTGATCGTGAATCTGTTATTAAAATATACCCAACGGGTTGCTTAACCATGGGAATGAACGCAAAGGAACTAGCTCCAACGGGACAACTAAAAAAGGCTGGAATTGTAGCAGTTACCGACGATGGAAAATGCGTACAAAGTAATGAAATTATGCGCAGAGCCGTCGAATATGCGCATATGTTTGGTTTGCCGATCATGGATCACTGCCAAGATTCTAGCTTAACTAAAGGAGCTGTTATGAACGAGGGCGAATGGTCGCTAAAATTAGGTTTACGTGGCTGGCCTAAAGCTGCAGAAGATATTATTGTTGCGCGCAATGTTATTTTAGCCCGCCTAACTGGTGCGCACATTCATATGCAGCACGTTAGTTCAGCAGCTTCTGTAGACATTTTAAGAGCTGCCAAAAAACGTGGCATATCCGTTAGTGCAGAGGCTAGCCCCCATCATATAGAATTCACTGATGCTAACCTGCATGAATATGACCCAATATACAAAATGAACCCTCCACTGGGCACGGCGGAAGACCGCGCAGCTTTAATTGAAGGTCTTTGTGATGGCACATTAGAGTGTATTGCTACGGATCACGCACCCCACTCTCCTAGCGAAAAAGACTGTGAACTAGATCAAGCTCCTTTTGGTATTATCGGACTGGAAAACTCACTAGCTAGTACTTTGGGAACTCTCTACCACAGCGGACGCCTCTCTTTAGGTGAAGTAATTGCGCTCATGAGTCATAAGGGAGCAGAAATTTGTAATCTTGATGCTGGCACTTTAAGCATTGGAAAGGCAGCCGATATCTGCCTAATGGATCCAGACGAAGAGTGGACAGTACAAACCGATAAGTTCTTTAGTCGTTCAAAAAATTGCCCATGGCAGGGGCGCGTATTAAAAGGACGAGTCAAAGCTACCTATGTGAATGGCAAACAAGTGTTTGATGGAGCTGTAATTACTGGATAGCTATGCTAGAAGAAATGGATTTACCAGCAGTGTTTGCCACACTGCTTATTGTGACTGCGCTTGGCTTAAGTGCTGCTCTGTGGTTTGCTAGATGGCTATTACCACACAGTTCTATACAACAGAATAATCCAATACCACCTTGGTCCATAGGATGGGTAAATTTTGGAATCTTTATCTGTGGCCTCGTAGGCGCTGTGTTTTTAGCGCAAGCGCTTAGTCATCCCATAATTTCAGATTATAATACATCCAAAGAAGGTGGACATTTCGAGCTTACACCTTGGTTAGCAGTTGTATCAATTATTCTACTACAATTACCACTTCTGTTGGTTTTCTTTATATGTAGGCGCTATTACCCAAATCAATATGCTGGAAGAATCAACAGTGAGCCTTACACATTTTTTAAAGCGCTGCTTCGTTCCGTCCCAATATTTTTACGCTACCTACCCATTATTTGGGTAGTCAGTTTAATTTGGAATGGATTACTTAAATTTTTTCAAAAATTTGGCTGGATTGGACCAACTCCTCCACAAGAATTAATTCAATTATTTGGTAATGGTGGAGATCCAATAGCAATTGGACTATTGGTTTTATTTGCTATTCTACTAGCTCCAATCGTTGAAGAAGTTATTTTTCGTGGCTGTATTTATCGCTTCTTAAAAAGCCAAACCCTGATCCCGTCCGCACAAGTAATTAGCGGTATCTTATTTGCTCTACTGCATGGCAATCTAATGTCATTTGGCCCTCTTTTAGTTGTCGGTATATTACTCGCTCATGTTTACGAGTCGAATGGCAATCTCCTAGTGGCAATTAGTTTCCACGCCCTATTTAATAGTTTTAGCTTACTTATGCTGCTACTTATCAATCAATCTAGCAGTTTAATTTCTCCATAAAACCACCTTCTCTAAGTAACCGTTATTTATGACTATAAAAAGTATGACAGGATTTGGCCGTGGTACGGCAGAAATTAGTGAAATCGGCCTACAAATTACGGTAGAAATTAGTTCGGTTAATCGTAAAAGTTTAGATGTTTTTACCAATGCGCCGCGTGAATGGAGCGGTTTAGATCAACGCTGCGCCGAGTGGTTGAAGCCACATTTTCAGCGCGGTCGTGTAAATATACAGATAAAAGCTGAAACGC
>JAKVCN010000070.1 GCA_022448585.1 Puniceicoccaceae bacterium
ATATGGATCCAGTATTATTAGAGCAAGCATTGATCGAGCGATCCAGTGTTAAGGCAGTTGTTGTCGTACACGTGTATGGTCAGTGTGCACAAATGGATGTGATAGTTAAATTGTGTGATAAATATAAAGTAACATTAATAGAGGATGCTGCAGAGGCCCTTGGTGCTACCTATCAAAATCAGCCAGCTGGATCGTTCGGGGATTTATCATTTTTGTCTTTTAATGGTAACAAGATTATTACTACCTCTGGCGGCGGCATGCTCCTCTCCAATAATGCTGATTGGATAGATCGTGCGAGATACTTAGCGACGCAAGCCCGTGAACCAGTTTTACATTATGAGCATAAGGAAGTTGGTTTTAATTACCGGTTAAGTAATGTATTGGCTGCATTAGGGAAGAGCCAACTCGAAGATTTGGACAGTCGAATCGATAAACGTAAGGCTCACTTTGAAGCTTATAGAGCGGAGCTTTCTGATCTCCCCGGGCTTAGTTTTATGCCGATTGCGTCAACAGGAGAGCCGAATTATTGGCTAACCTGCTTAACTTCAGCTCAGGTAGATCGTACCGTAATATTGGAGGCATTAGAAGCGCAGTCAATTGAGGCTAGGCCTTTATGGAAACCGATGCATTTACAACCTGTTTTCTCCGACTGTTTTTGTTACGGTGGATCTGTTGCAGAGGAACTCTTTGAGCGAGGCATTTGTTTGCCGAGCGGATCGTCGCTTAGTAGTAAAGATCGTGGGCGTGTAATCGCTGCATTGCGCGCTTGCTTTTCTATATAAATTACTAGCATGACTATAAACTCTATGGCTCGCTATCTTAATTTACATGCACTGAGGTTATTGGTTGTTTATGCCATCTTAGGTTCAGGATCTTACTGGTTAGCATACGAGTTAAGATTTGATTTTAATGTTACAAAGCAGTATGATCTAGTCCGCGTGCAGACGCTTTGGTGGGTACTTATTCTCAAACTAATATTACTCGTAGCATTTGGGCAGTTGGATTGTGTACTTGCTTACTTTCGGTTGCCAGACGCCTTGAGAATTTTGTCTGCCCTTGTCATTACTGCGATTACACTAATTTCTATTTGGTATATTTTTAATGGTAAGGGCGTTCCACCTCGTTCAGTCATACTTTCTGATTTTCAAATGAGCTTTCTTGGGCTGACTGCACTTCGTATTTTATTTAGAATCAAGGCTAGCCATAGTTTGACCGATTGGATGGCGCCTAAGCAGACTACGAATGTATTGATTGTTGGCGCTGGAGAGGTTGGTGCGGGTTTGTGCTCGGAGATTATGTCGAAAGCGCGTCTTGGGATGCAGGTAGTAGCATTCGTTGATGATGATCCTCAAAAGATAGGGCGCTATGTACATGGTGTACTGGTTGCTTCTGCTGTGAATGAATTGACTTCCGTAGCACAGAGCTATAGCGCAAAAAAGCTTATCATTGCTTTCCCATCAGCTTCTATTAAGCGGACGCGTGAAGTTACCGAATTAGCACAGAGTGCAGGTTTGTCAGTGGAGACTGTACCAGCACTTTCCGATCTGGTCAGTGGTCGAGCAAAGATTACACAATTACGCCATATACAATTAGAAGATTTATTGGGTCGCACGGCAATAGATTTAAATTCAAATGATATTGAATCGATGCTATCTGCAAAGCGTGTTTTAATCACTGGCGCAGGAGGTAGCATTGGCCGTGAACTTACTGCTCAGATTCTCTCTTACAGTCCAACCAGTTTACTTTGTATCGACCAAGCAGAAATGGCGATATTTAACCTTCACCAAGAGATAATTGACGGTAGGAAAGATACTACTTTTGTTCAAACTAAGGTTTTTGATGTAGGGGATGTGGAGAGCATACGGTCTATTTTCAATAGCTTTAAGCCAGAGGTAGTTTTTCATGCAGCGGCACACAAGCATGTGAACCTAATGGAAGGACAACCAGCTGAGGCGCTCAAAAATAATTTCATAGCGACAGCGCAACTAGCATCCATTGCAAGTGCTACCGACGTAGAGCGCTTCATTTTAATTTCTACAGACAAGGCGATTAATCCAACGAGCGTTATGGGTGCAAGTAAGCGACTAGCTGAAATTGCAATTCAAGAACAACAAATTACAAATGGTAATAAGACGCAGTTTATGGCTGTGCGATTTGGTAACGTACTCGGATCTTCTGGAAGCGTGATTCCAATATTTCGAAGACAAATTAAATTAGGAGGTCCTTTAACAGTTACCGATCCAGAGGTAACTCGTTTCTTCATGACCGTTGAAGAGTCGGTTGGATTGGTATTACAAAGTGCGACTCAAGGATCGGGAGGAGAAATTTTTGTACTTGATATGGGTAAGTCGCTCAAGATTGTTGATATTGCCCGCCAAATGATCGCTCTAAGTGGGCTCAAGGAGGGGCATGATATTGATATTGAGTTTATTGGACTCAGAGATGGTGAAAAAATTCATGAAGAAGTGCAGCATTTAAGTGAAGTGCTACAAACTACCTCGCACCCTAGAGTAAGGCGCTACATTGGGGAGTCTCCAAAAGCAAATTTTATTCAAGGATTACTAGATGAGCTAGTACCTTTATTCGAAAGTAACAATTCTGAAGAAATCAAACGCAGCATCCAGAAATGGATTCCTGAATATCAACCTGCACTTACTAGTTCTCATAGTATAGAGAGAATATAGATAAATTATATTAATCTTTAGAGGAGTCTTTTGGATCAAAAGCGTCACGCAGACCATCTCCCATGAAATTTAGGGAGAACAGAGTTAGCGAAAAGGCGAGCGCAGGAAAGATTAATAACCATGGAAAAATATCAATCTTTCGGGCGCCTTCATTAATAAGAGTCCCCCAAGAGCTCATTGGGGGCTGTACTCCTAAGCCCAAAAAACTAAGCACCGATTCGATCAGTATTACCGATGGGATAGTCAGAGTCGTATAAATAATAACAGGACCTATGAGATTTGGAAGTAGGTGATGGGTGAGGATGCGTAATTGACTACTACCTGCAATTTTTGCGGCTTCAAGATAGGCTTGCTTGCAGAGTACTTTTGTTTGACCACGCACAATACGTGCCATCGTTAGCCACTCGACTAAACCGATCGCCATGAAGATTAGAAAGATACTTTTTTTGTCGAAGGTAACTGTCAGAATTATAACAATCATTGTAAATGGTAGAGCATATACCGCATCCACAAAGCGCATGAGTACTGAATCGGTTCGCCCACCAGAAGCTCCTGCAATTAGACCGTAGCTAACGCCGATTACTAGAGCAACGATACTGGCAGCAAATCCAACCCCAATCGAGATTCTTCCTCCTATAAGAACGCGCACAAGAAGATCTCTTCCAAGTTCATCGGTGCCAAACCAGTGTTCAACTGTAGGGTGGTTTGCACCGCTATTTAAATCCTGTTGCTCGTAGCCATAGGGGCTAAAAATAGGCCCTACCCAGCAAGTTAGGGTTATTGTAAAAAAGACAATAGCAGCAGCGCAAGCTGTACGGCTACGCTTTAGTCGTCTCCATGGGCTGCCCTCTAGGGTTTTTACTGCAGTCATTACGACTTGATTTTGACTTTGTTTAATCATTGCGCGTGCGTGGTTGCATCCACATCTGAATAAGGTCGACGATTAAATTAAACAGAATGATCAGTACTGCGTAAAACAGCACAGTACCCATTACCATTGTGTAGTCACGATTGAGAGCAGCATTTACAAAGAAGGGTCCTAGCCCTGGTATAAAAAATATGGTTTCCACAACAAAGGAGCCACTAATAAGTCCCGCTGCAGTAGGTCCTATATAAGATAATACTGGTAGCAGGGCTGTGCGAAGAGCATGACGCACTATTATTAACCAACTTTTTATGCCCTTAGCTCGGGCGGTTCGTATATAGTCCTGCTGGAGTACATCGAGCATGCCACCTCGTGAGAGCCGTGCAATATACGCGACGTACAGTAAGCTTAAGCTAAGCACCGGTAGAACTCGGTCACTGGCACTGACCCAACCTATGGGATTGTACCAACCAAGATGTAAGCTAAAAACTAGAATTAGAATGGGAGCAATGACAAATGAGGGTAGGCAGATACCAACAGTGGCAATGCCCATGAGAATATTTTCGCTAGGGCTTTTATGTCGAAGCGCCGCAATCGAACCTACCGAAATCCCGATTAGTAATGCGAGTAGCAATGCCCAGAGACCAAGCTCGAGTGAAACAGGAAAGGACTGTGCAATAATCTCTTGGACATCCCATCCTGCATATTTATAGGAAGGTCCTAGGTCACCGCGTAAGATATTTCCAAAGAATTGAAAGTATTGAACGTGTAGGGGTTCATCGAGTCCGTAGTGTGCTTCGATCTGAGCTTTGATTTCTTGGGATACTGGTTTCTCATCATCAAAAGGACCACCAGGGGCTATTCGAAGCAGTACAAAAGTAGCGGTTGCTACGAGCCATAGCGTTGGTATTGACAGTAATAGACGTCTGAAGATGAACGTAATCATTTCAAATCTAGGGCTTGGTAGGGATGCGTATCTAGAAGACTTGGATACCAACCGGTTACGCTTGGATCAATCAAGCGGCTAGTCACATAAAAGTAGATAGGAATGACTGGCATCTGGTTAATTAGAATCTTTTCAGCTTCTTCAAATAGCTTGTGCCTGACCTTAGGTTCTTGGGTGTGAGTAGCCTGCTCAATTAACTGATCGTACATTGGGTGACTCCAATTTGTGTGATTATTACCATTATCTGTTACGCCAAGGCTTAAGAAGGTATTAGGATCATCATAGTCGCCAAACCATGCGGCGCGCAAAATGTCAAAATCACCTGACTCACGAGTCGATAGGTAGGCCTTCCATTCTTGATTGTATAATTCAATTTCAATTCCTAGCTGCGTCTTCCACATTTGCTGAATGGCCACCGCGATTGTACGATGTGATTGGCTTGTATTATAGAGAAGCTCAAATATGGGAAAGCCTTCACCGTTTGGATATCCAGCATCCGAGAGTAATTGCCTAGCGAGCTCTGGGTTGTAGTCAAAATGGCGCTTAGCGCTGTAGCCACCAGTATTCGGAGGTGTAAAGTGATAGGCTGGACTTTGGCCTGCTCGCAGAATGTGTTTGGTTATTTGTTCGCGATCGATCGAATATGCGAGCGCCTTTCGCACCAGTGGATTATCAAGGGGTGGGCGCGCTGTATTGAGCATGTAGTAATAGACGCCTAATGCTGTATCTAAGTGTAAGCTCTCTGGATGATTGTTACGATACCAGTCAATACGGTGCACAGGTATTGTACTTGTTAGGTGGAGCTGTCCTGCTCGAAAAGCGCGTTCTTCAGCCTCCGATTCGATAGGTAGAAAATGCATACCGTTTAGTTTCACTAAATCTGCTTGGCGGTAGTGTAAGTTACGCGTGACATAGATTTGGCTATTTAATCGCCACTCTCTTAACTGATAAGGTCCGTTACCGACAAAATTTTCAGCTTTGGTCCATTTTGAAATACGGTTTGTCATAGAGCCAAATTTCAATATAGTTGGTGGATGTACTGGCCACCAAGTATTGTGGGTCATCAGACTGAGCAAATAAGGAGTCGGCGATTCGAGCTCGATCACCAGCGTGTTTGGGTCGGGTGCACGGAGTCCAACTTGAGCAAAATCTTTGATTTTTCCGGTGTGAAAGGCTTTCGCCTGCTTAATGGGATATAACATGTACGCATAGGGCGCGCCGAGCGCAGGGGAAAGTATACGCTCAAAGGAAAAAAGGAAGTCATTTGCCGTGACTGGATCTCCATTGGACCAGTATGCTAATGGGTCAAAGTACATGGTGTAGCGCAGTCCGTCATCAGAGATCTCCCATGACTTAGCGACCCCGGGTTCTACTTCCATCGTCTTTGGGTTTAGCGTCGTAAGGCCCTCAAGCAGGGAAAGTAGTACCGAGTATTCAGTCAGCCCAGTAGTAATTTGTGGATCCAGTGCTGCAGGTTCAGCGCCAATACCAATATACAGCTCTCGATCAATATAGCCGCGCTCAAGATTCGTTTGTTTCTTACTGCAACTACTAAGCAATAGACCGACCCATAAAATAACTATAGACCGCAGGAAGTAGAAAGATAATCGAGAATACATTGTACGCATAATCGCTACTCGCGCAAATGCACAGGTGCAAGGTGATTTGCTCAAAACTGGTCGTAAATTATCTATCGATTTCAATCCATGATTGCCTCAACTGGAGGCATTGTCTTTGACTAATAGTACTTTGACGATTTTTGATACAATAATATAATTCGCATGACTGCTAATTCAAATCCACCGAGTGATAATTCTAAGCAAGTAAGCTTACAGCAGATCGCCCAACAATTTATGGTCGGACTGCAGCGACATTTTGATATGCTAGCA
>JAKVCN010000071.1 GCA_022448585.1 Puniceicoccaceae bacterium
CTGGGTCTAGTAAAAAAGGCTTTAAGCTAAAACCATCCATTCCTGCACCCTTGGCATTACGTCGCGTATCGGTTGGCAGGCCACAAAGATCGACTAAGGTTGGAAATAGATCGATCAAAGAGACCGGACGCTGGGTTTCTCCTCCTGCAGTAGAAACCCCAGGCGCACGTATAATTAGAGGTACTCGGGTACTTTCGTCCCACAGTGCATTCTTATAAACATAATCTTTTTCGCCGTTACCCCAACCATGATCGCTGGTCACTACAATGATGGTATCATTCTTAAGCTCTGATTGATCGACCACATCGACAATTGCGCCAATCAATTCATCAACCGAACTTACACAAGCTAAGTAGGCCTGCACCCACCTCTTAAGAGCTTCCTCACGGCTTGGATAACAGGCGAGTAAACTTTCATAAATTTTACGTCCGCGATCATTACCTCCACGAGACTCAATCAAAAAAGTATCCTCCGCATCATTTTCTAAAATCTTTGGCAGTAGTAATGAATCTCGAGGATATAAATTAAAGAATCTCTGATCGACTATTAATGGTGTGTGCGGGCGCAAAAAACCAACTGCCATTAAAAATGGTTGATCCGTTGGGTCCTCAGCAAGCTGATGAAGACGCTGTATCGCCCATTGTCCATTCTGCTCATCCGCAGTTGGATCGATGCGCTTGCCGTCTTCATCAAAATGAATATCTCGGCTCACTTGCCAGTTTCCGGTAGCCCAGCGGTAGTTTTTACCTTCTCCGTAATCAACACCCTCAATTGCGACTAAAGGACCGAAAGAGCCATCCACCCAACCAAAATCGCTTCGCATAGGCTCTGGAACTGCTGGGTGAGGGACTTTATTTTTACCATCCAACGCGTATGGTCCGTAATCGGAATCGTGCTTAAACTCGCTCCATTCACGGCGATTATTATGATGAAGCAACTTACCAGATCCGAGCACATGATATCCATTGGCCTTAAAATGGCTAAAAATGGTATGAGTATTTTGGAGCAATTCATTCTCAAACCATTTATCAAAAGCGAAATTAGCAGATCTATGTGGATAAACTCCCGTTAAGAAACTGGATCGAGATGGCGCACAAATCGGTATCGTACAATGAGCGCTTTGGAAGGTCGTCGCACTATCCATAAAGCGACGCAAATTTGGAGTTTTTGCTTGTGGGTGACCGCCATAACCCTCGATGTCAGTATTTAAATCATCGCAAACAATTAAAATTACATTTGGTTTATTATTCGCTGCAGAAAGACTAGAAGCAGCTATACATAATGCACAAAGATGAAGACACAGGTATTTAGTAATTATATTCATAAGAGTATTTTAGCATTATAGAAATTCGCGTAAATCCGCTACATTTAAATAGATAGGTGTCATACTAATTGGCAGTACAACTGATTGATTGGTTGCTTTAAAATGTATAGGATTTCCAAAAACATCGTATCCATTAATTTCGCCAAGGTCACGAAGATTGATTGCTTGCTCCGCACCCTCACTCCAAACCACGACGAATTGTTTTGAGTCACTTAAGAAGCGCGTCTGCCACAAGTTTTTTCGTATTTGTTCCTGACCCAAACAATCAACGTCTTGAATCAAGTCACAAGCAGTTGCAGCTGCAATAAATCCTGCCTCTACAGACCTCCCACCTGGACCTACCCAACCCTGCAACCAACGGTCTAGTAAGTTGCCTTCGAGTAACGTAAAGTAAAAAGTCTTATCGACTCCGTTGGCAAACGCGGTGCAAATCGCTTGAATGTAGGCCGCAGCACTTTCTGTCTCATCAAGAATTTCACGCGCTACAAAAGGATTCTTAAATGGCACAAAAGGCTTCGCATCATGCGCGTAACCAAAATATCCAAACTCAGTCGCCCACAATGAGGGAACCTCCCCGAATTCAGAAATCACATCTCGAATACTTTGTACTACTTCACGGAAATCCCCACGCGCAGGATGACGCCTTCCCTCTGTGTATGGATGATAAGAAATTGCATCGTAGGGATCCAAACCACTTTTTTTAAGCAGTCTTTTTAGAAATCTATTGTGTGTTTCCGCTGGTGTCGCTAGTCCTAAACCAACCACTTCTATCTGGGGAGAATGCGCCTTAATTATATCATAAGCGCGCGCTGTGAAAGCAGCCATTTCTTCAATCGTTCCACGGTAAAAAAGTGGTATATCAGGTTCATTCCAAGTTTCGATGGCATATATCCTACCATCCGCCATATCGAGTAATCGCGTGAGGTAATCTTCAAAGTACGAATCCGCATCATCCTTGTACGTATAAGCGCGTGATGCGGAAGATCCATGAGGAGCCCTTGAGGCCCATTTTGGCATACCTGGGCCAAGTACCGCTAGTGGAGTCACTCCAAAACTAGCTTGATAGTCGAGCAAAGCATCCAGCTTATTTGCGTGCACATGGTCCCAAACTCCACGTTGACGCATTAACTGCCCCAAACCGCAGTCAAAGGTGAACCGCGACCAACCAATGCCAATGCGCTCGAGTGCCCAAAATTCGCGTAAATCAGTAATATTAACTCCAAAGCGATTATTTGGATTTACAGCATTCACATCTCGCCCGCGTAGAACTGCCAATGAAAGCCCATGCGAATCACGCAAAGTATCAATAGAGGCTCCTACCTCTATTCCAATGCGATACATGCCTTGTTTATAGAAATTGGGTAATTCCCAATTTATTTCATAATTACTCTTAGCTGCTACTGGTATGGATTCCCTTAATTGCCTATGTAAGACGCTGCCAGCAGCATCTCGAATCGTCAGGCGCACAGCTTGAAATATTTTTTCTTGCTGCTCATTACGCAAAAAAGTCTGCACATCAAAAGGCTCACCTGGTTCATACAATCTATGATAGCGAAGCGTGTCGCTGTGAGACTCGACTGGCATGTGCGACAGGTAATCGGCAATGCCATTTGCGCGCACTGCTACTGCATCTAAAAAAACTGTAGCGCTACCTGTAGTCCCTACAATTTCAAACGCCACTGCATACGCGTTTTTAGCTGCGAGAGGCAAGTGTGCCTCAAATGAATAGCGTTTCCAATCATCGCTCAAAGTAACGACCTTTTGAATTAAATTACTACCACGATTCGGCACAAGCGCTGTCGGAACATAACGAAGTTGCATCTTAATTTTTTGCCCTTTGCGCGCCGCTTTTAAATCCGCAGAAATTGTTAAACGCTCCAGCGGCTTCGCCTCAAAATAATCCGAAGCGATTGTCGCAGTTTTATAGTGGGTTTCGTAAGCGGCAACCTGCGGATTTATTTTAACACAAAGAGCGTGCGCGCCATCGGTAGACTCTCCATCGACAAGTGACCAAGTCGAACTTATGTCACGTTTATTGAAAATCACACCCCACTCTTCGCGGCCGAGTTCAAAGCTCCCATTACGTAATCGATTGTGCTTATCTAAAGTAGTATTCGCTACACCATCATCGATTTCCTTAGGAAGACGCATGGTGTAATGAATACGATTACCATCCTTGCAAAACAAGTTGATCCAATAAGACCTATGTTGTTTCCAATCAAGGGAAGTGAGCACTTCTATCTCGAGTGCTGTAGAACTTTTTGGTACAATTTCAAAGCCGTTATTAAACGAACTATTTGCCTTAAAATTTTTAAAAGGACGACGCGAAACAAGTACTTCACGCCGCTGATTTTGTTTCGGCTTACTAAACTTATATTTCTTTCCATCGATGTGAAAAATTTTTTCAATGAATTCCTTATGCGGTAATTGTAAAGTTTGTCGCAGTATCCGGTGATTGGGTACATTAAAATCTATCTCAAAATCCAAATTACGCTCTCCAGCGAGCGTTACAGCAGAGCGATAATGACCTTCAAATGCACCAAGACGTACAGGCTCCGAAAAGCTTAACGCTGTACTGCTTATTTGCTGCCGCATTTCCCACGGCAATAAGTTCGCTTGTTGCGAGCCCTTAGAATCTTCAATAAAGAGTAAACTATTTTCAATCAGCAGACCCGATTCGGTCACCAAATACATTAGTGAACCATCCGGTTTCGCTTGATACTGCATATCAGGCCAACGAATCGACGCATCTTTATTGATGCTTGGCTGTGCGTTCAACAACAAAGAACTCAAGCAAATTAAGCACGAATACAGTACAAAGAAAGAACGAAACAGCTGCTTAGGTAATAAGGCTAGCATGATACAGAAAATTGAAACTGGTATCAGATAATACATTAAAAGAGTATACAAAAACTAAAGTGTTACTCAAAAAGTATGATATATTCGTACTCCACTCAAGAAACATGCACGTTATTAGAATTTAGATCGTTCTAATACTTATTAAAAGGCCTAACCTGCTGCTTTAATACGCTATAAATCGACATGGAAAGGCGTCACCGGCAGCCCATTTCGATCGAATAGATTCACAACTGGATTTTCCGCCCAACCGTAACGAACTGCAACTGGATCATCTATATCAGGATGAGAGACCACGACCTTATCCTTACCCATTATTTTTGCCTGCGCCCAATGAAATTGACCATCCGCTCCTGCAATTGCGAAACCGATTACCTCAGGCACGTCGAAGGCGTATAAACCACCTGTGCTGACATGATTAAAACGTAATACTGCTTCACTACCACGCATCGTGGCTTCGGCAAAGCGTGGACTTTCACAAGCTAGATCAAAACCATAATCTTTTGCTAGTGCATGACGAGCAAGTCGGTCGGCTACCGTACGTTTGTTACGCGGATGAATGTCGCGCCCTTCGCCAACATCAATGATCACAGCTTGCCCCGTGTTGGGAAGATCTAATGTTTGTGTCTGCGCGGCGCGTAGACTTGCCCACCAACTATTTTGCTGCGGCAATTCTTGCTCGTTAGTAAAGTCTGCTAACTGCGACCAATAAAATGAAAAATCACCTTGCTTCCAATGGTCACGCCAAGTCGAAATCATTAAGGGAAATAGGTGTGCATAATTTTCTGCTCGTGATACATTAGCCTCACCCTGGTACCAAATAACTCCACGCATACCATAGCCTATTATAGGATAAAGCACACCATTATATAAATTAGCAGGACGATGCTGGCCAAAACGATAGTCATTTGGCCAAGGTGGGGCCTTACCAACACGTCCATTTGCCTTCCATGCTTCATGTCGTGCAGTAATTTCAGCATGCATCTCGTCTGTATACGTTGCTGCTTTTTCATCCAACTCGTCTAATCGATCTTTGTAACGCGGATAAGCATCTAGTACATCGCGCGGGACCCAAGCCTCTGCGGATGAACCACCCCAAGAATTATCTATTAGCCCAATTGTTACTCCTAAAACATCCTGTAGACGCCTTCCAAAATAATAACCAACCGCAGAAAAAGAGCCAGCTACAAACTTGTTACTACATTCCCACTGGCCCCTAAAATCTAACTGTTTTTGTTGTGAGCCTACGTGTGGTATCGAGATCATCCGCAGCTGAGCATTCGATGTAGATAATGCTTCCATGTCACCGCCATCAGACTGATTCAAAGACCACTGCATATTCGACTGCCCGGAGCATAACCATACTTCACCTACCATTACGTCCTCATACTGAAGCGTTGAGGACCCCGAGACCTCCAAAACGTATGGTCCACCCGCTGGCATCGGTTTAAGTTTTAACTTCCAATAGCCATCGACTCCTGCGTAAGTTGTAGCTCGCTGTCCATTGATACGTACAGTAATTTTTTCGCCCGCATCTGCATGTCCCCAGACTGGATTAAACTGCTCTCTTTGGAGCACCATATGATCTCCAAAAATAGCTGGGAGATTGATCGCCGCAACAGCGAGTGATGCCCCACCTACAATAAGTGAGAAGTGAAATACGAATGAGATACCAGTAAAGCGCATATTATATAATTAAGGGGATAAAGGCTGAGGGTGCATTGATGTCACCCAGAAGCAAAAAAGAAGGATAACATTAAAGTAGACACGTATAAATATAGAACAAAATAAGTCTAGCCATATTCGCAGACTGGTCAGCAAAAAATTAGCCTAGTTGAGTTCATTAAGGACTAGAATTTGGGTACCCTACTTTGTGTATTTGACTCTGTTTTGGATTCGCTAAGGTCGCATTAGAGACTGCCCTATAATAGGGGTAGTCATTTATCAATCGGTAGTTGGGGTCTTGATCTTTTTTTGGTTGCTTGTCGATTTCACTCATGAATCGACCGACCACACTAGCTAGCTCGC
>JAKVCN010000072.1 GCA_022448585.1 Puniceicoccaceae bacterium
GATAAAATCCCTGCTAAAATAAGTTGTGCGGGATGGTAGCACATAAGCGGGATTAAAACAGAGGCAGCATCTACAATACCAGGAGCTAAGGCTAAGATAGATGTAGTTAGAGGCAGGCCTGTAGCTAAAGACTTCTGACTGGAGCAAAAAAATGCGGAAATCCGCTGCTCTTTGGATAGATTTAAAAGATTTGAGGACCACCAAACAAACTGACTTACAACGAGCAAAATCAAAATGGTTATCGATATAACTTTAAATATCGAGAAAAGACCTAACTGGATTAAGAAGCCAGAGCTAACACTCTGCGCAAATGCACAATGTACGATAAAAACAATAATCCAATTCCCAAAGCCTTTAGTTCTGTTAGCAAGCAAAGCTGAAGTTTTGGGCAGCCATTTCCTTACAAGCTGACCCAATATCAGGGGGGCAATGATCAAAAGAAACAGTTTTGAAAACAATGGGCTTAGTGAAAGACTAACACCAGATTCAAGAGATAAATAAGCAACCGCAACCGCGGGCACTAAGAGGACTGAAAGTAAATTAGAAAAGACCGTCGAAAAAATCGCATTAGACGTATTGCCTTTGGAGACCGTTGAAAAAACAACTGCTGAAGAAACAGTAGTTGGCAAAATTGCAAGCAACCAAAAGCCGAGCCTTAATTCGTTAGGAAGAACAAGTGATAGAGGTAGCAAGAGTAGTCCTACCACAATCGGAAAAATTATATAGTTCCATGAAAGAACAAAAGCATGAAGACGTTTAGGACTGTATCCTGAGGTCAACTCGCTCGTCGGCAAAGCGATTCCTTGAAGGAAAAAAATTAACCAAACACCTATATTTGTACTGATCTCAGGGTATAATAGCCCTCCCTTGCTACCGTATGCAGGGAACAGCACTGCTAAGACGACCACAAATAGAAGCCACAAAGTAAAGGCATGTTTTTTTAAATGCTTTTGCATAACTTAAGTAATGCCAATGGTACTGCAGGTTCTACATTTTTAAAGATAAACTGTAAACCAACCGAGCGCTTGTCATCGAGCCAGATAGGAACCGCCAAAGCAGGCAGGCCTGATAAACTCGCAGGTGTTGTTAATTGGAGGGTCTTCTCACGCAATTCAGGTCGAGCATCTACAATTGGAACAGCAGGACTTGGGCAAATAGGCATAACTAGATAATCATATAATTCAAAAAAATCATTAAACCAACTGGTGATCTGTTCTTTGTAATGATGCGCCATAGAAATGTCGTCCTGCGTCCATTCTCTAGCACGCAAGATACGATCTCTTACTTGCGGGTCATAGGATGTACCATACTGTTCAATTAGTGACTCATGTATCGAGTAGGCTTCACAACTTTGTAGTACATTAAAGGCAAATTGGCACTTTGGTAAGAGCGCTTCAAAAGCCTCCGCATTCACAAGTTGCCCAATTTTTAATTCAGTTACTACGGCATTCAAATAATCATAAGATTTAATTTCGAGCAGGTGTTTCGGTAAAACCGAGCATCCTTTTAGCGCCACAGTAGAGTCCTCAATTGCACAACTGAACCAAGCTTTGATAGTGTAAACCATATCCTCAGAACAGGCAGTAAACCATCCCATAGTATCAAAACTTGGAGCCAAGGGGAAAGCGCCCTCTAAGAAATAGCCTGGTGCCCAACGAATGCCATAAAGACCACACCATGCGGCAGGGAGTCGAATGGAACCACCTGTATCGGTGCCAAAACTAAGAGGGAGATAACCCGCCGCCACCAAATGCGCTGATCCACTGCTTGAACCACCACTCAAACAATTTTTCAAAACGGGATGGTGGCAATCACCAAAGTGCGGGTTCTCTCCTGAGAGCCCGTAAGCAAATTCATTCATCTGAGTTTTTGCGACGCAACAGGCACCCAACTCTTTCATCCGTGTAACAATTGCAGAATCTTGAGTTGCACATGTTTTAAACTCAGGAAGTACAGAAGAATTTTGACTTGGATACCCTGTCACATCGAATAAATCTTTAACTGCAAACGGCACGCCCTTTAAGGGCCCATCCAACGGATTTTTTGTATCCAATATTAATTGGCTCACGACAGAGCTACCGGTTTTGTCAACACATTCACTGAGAGATTTGTCAATCGTACGCGCCCATTGCTTCGTATCTGTGATGAAGCATTTCTGTGTGCGCCCTATGGAGTTTTTATTCATTTATAAGAGCGTGGCATAAATTTGCCACGAGGCGCCACTTTGATCAACTGCCCATTCAAAGTAACTGCCTGACCTCGCAACCAAGTTGAAGCTACTTCTATGTTAATCTTACTTCCAAGATACGCTGAACGTTGATGCCTTGTTAGCAAACCATCTGCCTCAATCTCTGAAGTCGACTCTAATGGCTGAATCAGAGTAAAATCAGCGTGCTTAGTCAGATCCAATGAACCCTTAGCTTTTAAAGCTATGACTTCTGCCGGAGTTTGGCAACAGAGCTTCTGTATTATTTGTATGTGTGAGAGTGCATCCATTCCATAACCACTTAGTAAGAGAGGATATCCATGTTGGATTCCTGCTATTCCGCCCCAAGCATCAAAAAAAGATTGATCCGATTTCATCGCAGGCGGACTGGGAGAATGATCAGAGCCAATTGTGTCGATTAAATTATCAATGAGTGCCCGTTCAAGCGCTCTCATTCGAGCCTTTGATCGCAGTGGTGGTGCACACTTTGCGTCTGGACCAATGCGGTCAGCATCTGCTCTTGAGAGTAACAAATAATGTGGGCACGTCTCACAAACAATATCAACACCCTGACGCTTTGCATGTTGTATAGTAGTCAAAACTTCTACAGAGCTGACATGCACAATAGTAATTGGGCATCCTGTTTCTAAGGACAATTCGATGGCTACTTTAGTCGCACTAATTTCAGCTTCTACTGGCCTCGAGGCCTCCCAGTCAAATGCGCTAACCTTTCTTTTCAATCGATTTGAAGCACGTTCCAGTACTATCGGGTCTTCTGCATGCAGAGCCAAACGCAGGCCTGTCGGAGCGATTCGCAACATTGCTTCACGGAGCGTTGATCGCCCTGATTTCTCAAAATCATCATTACCACTAGGGGCCATAAACGCCTTAAAACCAATAACGCCAGCTTGAGCAAGCGGTTCCAGGTCAGCGATATTTCCAGGTACAACCCCGCCCCAGAGGCCGAAATCAACATAGGATTTATTATTAACAGCAGCTAATTTAGTCTGCAGGGCATCCACGCTCGTTGTTGAAGGGATGCTATTAAGAGGCATTTCAGCTAAGTATGAAATGCCCGCCGCCGCTGCCGCGGCACTTCCCGTTTTAAAGCCTTCCCAATGTGCGCGCCCAGGGTCATTGAAATGAACATGTAGATCGACCGCACCAGCCAAACAAAAAGCACTTTTGCCATCCACTTCCTTTTGTGAGCTACCAGAAATATTGGGTGCTATTTCTGCGAAATATCCATCGCTGACTCCAAGATCCACTTGTAGCCAAGCATCATTCATAATAATTTGTACGTCTCTGATAATCGTATCAAACATCGCGCTAAAGGTTTTTATCTATCATAAGTACGGTTCGTAGCATCGTTTTGAAAGCGAGTACACAATCCGCATTTGAAGCAAACTCATCCGGATGGTGACTGAGTCCATCTTTGCACCGCACTGCCAACATTCCAGTAGGACACACTTGCGCTAGCTTCATACTGTCATGACCAGCCCCACTGAACATGCGCATAGAGGATCCTTGGAGCGCCTCACAACTCTCAGCCAAAGCGTCTGTTAGTTTATCATCTAATCGAGCATCGCAAGCCTGGTGAACTAGCTTGTATTCAAATTCAAGGTTTGATCGATTCGCAATCTCTTCGATTTCCTTAGCTAACCTATCATGTGCCAGCATTAAACCTTTTACATCTGGATGACGCATATCTATCGAAAACTTAACCTGACCAGGAATGACGTTACTAGCATTTGGTATGACTTCAAGCTGTCCAACGGTTGCTCGAATACGCTCATCACTTCGACATAGTTCGTTTACAGCTAAAACCATCTCACTTGCTACTGGTAAAGGATCTTTACGTAAGCGTGCAGGAATAGTCCCTGCATGTCCGGCACAGCCAGTCAAAATAGTTTCAGAGCGAAGTTGTGCAGCGATACGGGTAAAGACGCCTAATCCTTTATTCGATGATTCCAAAATAGGCCCCTGTTCGATATGAGTTTCCAAGTAAAGGTCTTGAGGGCGTACGTAAGGAGTCTGATGCGCGCTAAGAATAGTATCAATTGATTCTGCACGATCCACCAACCACTCGCCAAGTGTTTTGCCATATTCATCCTCTTTATGCAGCCAAGTTTCATCAAACTGACCGCTCAAATATGCACTTCCCAAAAACGTTGTGTTGAAGCGCACGCCTTCCTCATCACAGAATGCTAGTACTGATAGATTGTGATTAAAGGGCTCTTTTGATTCAACAATAGCTTCCACAACTGCGATACCAATCAACACACCTAAAATACCATCAAAAGCTCCGGCATTAACGACGGTATCATAGTGTGAGCCTAAATGAATTCGAGGCGCATCTGGTCCTTCTGCTGAGAATGCAATTTGCCCGTAAACATTGGTAAGTGGATCGTAAGTCGTGTCCATGCCCGTCGCATTCATCCAGCCCTTTAATTTATAAGCAGCCTCTTCTGCAGCCGGAGAAAATAGAATACGCTCGATCCAATCATTTCTCTGGGAAATCCGACGCATAATCCCGAGTCGTTCAATCAAACGTGAACCGGCTGATTGTATGGCACTTTCAAGCATATCCATTCAATCAGCTCCCACGATACGTTGAATAGCTCCAGGGCGAACAAAGCAATGGCACATGATAGCTCTCGCCTGCTACTAAGTTTACTTGGAGCACGACTTCCCCCAAAAAAGGAGGCTCGGAGAGTTGCACGCCATGTCTCGAAAAGTACTTAGCTACGTCGAATCGGAGACGGTAGCTGCCAGTTATTAGAGCTTCGCTTGTAATTAGTGATCCAGCTGTTCGACCATCCTCATTTGTAGACCCTGCAGAAATTTGACTCCACTCGCCCGCAGGATTTTTAAATTCTAGTATCCAACAAACTCCTGAAGCGGGTTTGCCATGATAGGTGTCTAAGACATGAGTAGTGAGTTTTGCAGTCATATTGGAGATGGTTCGTGTGGGTTTTCAAGAATAGAACAAAGGCGATGCCATCCGATTCGAGTAATTTGGGAGAGACAATTACATTTTTCTACGTTTGGCTCAGATTGCATGCGCCTTTTTAAAATAGGAAGAACATCCTCTGCAGAATGCTCTGTAACACAAAGAATAAAGGGATGTCCAAAGCGCAAACGGTAGGACATCAACTCGGCTCTTAGTTCATCAATTTCTGCGGGTGTGAGCTTAGCAAATCCAGCTTTAGACTGCTCTGACTGAGAGAACTCGGTTAGGTGTGGCAGTTGATCTAACTTCGCCGCTAAATCTGGGTGGGCTTGTATAAGCAATACCTGCGCTTCATGGGGCGCACGATCTATTGCAGCCTCACATGAGGCCTGCAATTCGTTAAGCGAACTAAACGGTCGATAACGCGCTGCTTCAGCGATCACCCAGGGAGAATGCTCATACACTCCAAAAAGAACTTTGGTAAATGCGGCAGTATCCATTGCATTTAATTGAACTAGGCTAATTTTACTCATTCCTTTTAATACAGTAGCTGTTAGCGCCCCAACCTTAATTTCTCAGCAAAATTATAAATCACTATGCCCAATAAAACGAGCAAAACTCCAAAAATTTTAACTGCTGTGAGCGACTCTCCAAGTAAGATAAATGCGCTTAGAACGGCTATTGGTAGTTCAATAGATGCGACCACTCCGCCAAGACTGCTACCAGTTAATGGCAAGCCTTTCATTAAAGAAATGACTGGAAGTGCTTGGCCAACCACTCCTAATAATAGAGCGAAAATATAAAATTTTACAGCGTTGTCACCAAGATCATACCACAATGAAGGCGCACTCAGTAAAATAAGAATACAACCTAGTAGTCCAATTCCCGAGACTGTGAAAGCTCGAAATTCCGCAGATGTGTACGCAGCGACACTTGGGGTTAGTACAAAAACAATAGCATAACACATGGATGCACATACAGCAGCAATAACCGAAGCAAAGAAACTCACCTGATGAAAAGTAGAAAAAATCTGCGTCGTTAAAATA
>JAKVCN010000073.1 GCA_022448585.1 Puniceicoccaceae bacterium
TGTATGCTCGGTATGGCTTGTACGACGGCTTGGTTAAGCGATTCAGGCACTTCGCTGAGCATAAAAGCTTCGTACGATTCCACTTCTAGTTGAAGACCTTCTGCAGCAGTGCTAAACTTAGCTCCACTTTGGAGCGCTTCATCCAAATCGTCCTTTATGCGTAAGCCTTCAGCATAGAAAAGTCGGCGTTTTTCTTCGATTATAAAATCGTCTTTTACTTGTTCGGCAACGCTATCAAATGCAGGCAGTTCAGGAGCGACGCGACCTTCATAAATTAGCACTGCATAGCCGCCGTTAATCGGATACGGATCGGAGTAGTATTTAGCATCACTTAGAGCGAAAGCAGAATTTAACAAATCTTCAGGTAATTCTCGATCTGCAATCTGATTTAATGTGTACGGTTCAATCGTTGTGAGCTTTAATCCGGCACCCGTTACCAGCTCTTTAAAAGTACTGCTATCACGATCGATGGCTCGGTTATACAAATCATAGGCAAAATTTTGAGCAGCTTGATTGGCCGATCGATTAGCTTGCTCCTTTACCTCGCTCGATTCGGAATCCTTATTTTTGTCCTCATCTGCTAAGAAAAATAATATAGATGCTTTGATGCGCTCCGGTATTTCGTAGTTTGCGGCATTATTTTGATAAAACTTTTCTAAGGTATTTGCATCTAGATCGATCTCAGGAGAAAATTCTTGATAAGACAGTTGCGCCGTGGTTACTGTATAGCTTGTTCTGTTTCGCTGGGTTTGTAGTATGCCTTCACTTGGCAAAGTGTAACCTGGACCAGATAGCGCTTTAGTAAGCGCATCTATCTGATAATCTTCTTGAAGAACAGTCGCTACTAACCCATCGGGAATACTTGGATCTGACTGTATCGAGTCCATGAATCGAGTCATTGCATCACGACTAAAATCCCCTTCTTCATCTGCGAATAAAGGCTTGGTTTGTATGTAATCACTAAGAGCTTCAGCAGTTGGAATGGGAATGCCGATTTCTTCAGCAAGATGAAGAAGTGCGATACGCACCATTAATTGACTTTGAAACTGCTGATTATTTTCAATGCGTACATTGTTTACTTGTGCGCTCAGGCTAGCTTTACGACCGAGGTCCTGCATTTGCTTCGGGGAGTTTAAATCGTATCCGTAAAAGTTCACGACCTCATAAGCGCTGTCGTTTGTAGTGCAGCCTGGTGTGTTGCCTATTGTAAAGACAAACGCGACAATGATGACACCGAGTAGTGTAATAAATATCCATCTACCATGGCGAATGAGTCGGTTTTGTATCCAGGAAATCATGATTGAGCAGTAAAGTGAAGAAATTGGCAGGTTAGAACCCGCCGCAGGTCTGTCAATCCATAGCTTTGCACCATATAATTATGCACATGGGAATTGGTATAAAAATTAGACGTAATTGTAGAAAACTAGTCTACTTTAGCTTGCTAGATTGTTACTGTTTTAGTATTGTAAGTTATGAAATTATTACAATCAGTTAGTTTATTTATTATATTAGTTTTTCTCATAGGTTGCGAAACGTACAACAATGGTCAGTACACGCGAAGTGGAATGGCAATTGGTTCGGTGGTTGGTGGAGTTACCGGTGCTGTAATAGGGCATCAATCTGGTCATTCTGGCGAGGGTGCAGCACTCGGTGCAGTACTTGGTGCCGCAGTTGGTGGTACTAGCGGAAGTTCTAAGGATATTGCTGCAGATCGCGCACGTGAAGAGCAAAGACAGAAACTAGTCCAGCGTAACGCAGCCATTCAAGCAGAGCAGGCGAAACAACGAGAGCAAACCATTGCTTTAGGCTATCAGGTGACGGACCAAGAAGTCCTTGAGGCGGAGCAACGCGCCGCAGCCGCAGAAAATCAATTAAAGCGCATTGAAAAACAGCGCGCCGAGGCTATTGAACGCAAACTACGAATCGATGCCGCGCAACAAAAGGAAGCCGAAGCTTTAGAAGCTGCGGCGTTGCTTAGAACCTATGATTAAGCATCTTTATATTAGGATTACTAGAATAAGTCTGTTGTAATTTGCTAGCTTGCGGCGAGTTTTCGTTGCAATTAAGCGTATAGGAAATTTACTTTCACGCTTTGTAATGAAAATATTAATAGCGGATCGTATTTCTCCTATAGGTGTTGATTTGTTTAAAGCCGAAAATGGCTTTGAGGTGATCGAAGCTTATGGATCTTCTCCAGAGCAGTTGCTCGAATTAGTTCAGGACGTGGATGCTATTGCTGTGCGCTCGGATGCTAAAATTACCGCAGAGGTTATTGCAGCAGCTCCGCAATTAAAGGTGGTCGGTCGTGCTGGTGTAGGTGTTGACAATATTGATATTGAGGCAGCTACCGACCATGGAGTGATCGTTATGAACACTCCCACTGGTAACACAATTGCGACTGCTGAGCTCACTTTTACTCACATGCTTGCTGGCACTCGCGCCATTGTCCAAGCTTGCGCTCGAATGCGCGAGGGTGGTTGGGATCGCAAAAAATACACAGGTTCTGAACTCAATCAAAAGACACTTGGTATTTTAGGAATGGGTCGTATTGGAGCAGAGGTAGCAAAGCGTGCTATGTCTTTTCAGATGGATATTCTCGCATATGATCCATACCTAACGCCGTCACGAGCGAATAGTTTAGGAGTACATCAGGCCAGTCTAGATGAAGTGATTGAAAAAGCGGATTATATTACCGTGCATATGCCATTAACTGCAGATACCAAGCACATGCTCGATGCCGACGCATTTAATCGAATGAAAGATGGAGTTCGTGTTTTTAATTGTGCACGTGGAGGTATTATCGACGAGGCTGCATTAATCGATGCTCTCGATTCTGGCAAAGTTGCGGCTGCAGGTTTGGATGTCTATGAGGAGGAACCTCCCAACGAGGGTAGCCCTTTAAGAGGTATTAATAATCTTGTTCTGACGCCACATTTAGGTGCCTCTACCCAAGAGGCACAGGAAAATGTAGGCATTGATGTCGCGAAACAGATGATCGAGGCTCTAACTGGTGGTATGGTCATGAATGCTTTGAATATGCCTTCAGTAGACCCAAAAGTATTAGAGCAATTAGGACCTTACATGTCTCTGGGTGAAAAAATCGGTACTTTTTCTCAACAGCTTGCACCAGAAGGCGTCGAAAAGATTACTATACGTTACTATGGAAAAATATCAGAGCTCGATACACTCCCTATGACTAATGCTGTTCAGCGCGGATATTTACGTGAGATCTCTGATAATGTTAATAACGTGAATGCTCCTAAAAAAATTGAGCGCATGGGCATTATTTGCGACCAAATCATTAGTAGTAGTCATGATGATTTTAATGAACTAATAGAGGTCGAAGTGAGTTGTAATGGGGGCAAAAATCGTACTATTGGCGGCACTTTAGTCGGTAAGAACCAGACGCCTAGAATTGTAACTATAGATGGTCATAGTGTGGAGGTAAATACAGATGCTACATTACTGGTGCTCAAAAATAAGGACGTTCCTGGTATTGTAGGATTTATTGGCGTCACACTTGGTCAAGATGAAGTAAATATCGCAAATATGTCGCTTAGTCGGGATAAAGGAGAAGGATTTGCTGTATCAGTTTTTGAACTCGATAGCGTACCCACGCAAAATGCTGCGAAGAAAATTAGTGATCATGAAGCGATTGAAAAATACCGCGTGATTACGTTGTAAAGATTTCGATCCATCATGCTGGGCATACAAATTTTTACAGTATCTTTGGCAGGTTATTTGATTGGTTCAGTTAGCTTTGCTGTATTAATCTGCAAGCGTTTAGGGGTTAATATTTTTGACGTTGGAAGTGGCAACGCAGGCGCCACAAATGTAAAGCGTGTGCTTGGTGCAAATTGGGGAAACACAGTCTTTGCTTTAGATGTACTTAAAGGAGTTCTTGCTGCCGGATGGCCTATTGTATGGATGTTATGGTTAAGTAGCGGTAATGCTGATGGAGCAGATGCTATGGATGCAGATTTTGCTAAAAGTGTGGGCTTACGCCTCGGAATAATTGGTTTAGTAGCAGCAATATTTGGGCATAGCTATTCGATATTTTTGAAATTTCGTGGAGGTAAGGGTGTCGCCACAACTATGGGTGGTCTTGTTGCTGTGATGCCACCAGTTTTATTCATCGGTTTACTTGTGTGGATAATTACGTACTATACCAGTCGTGTGGTGGCAATTGCCTCGATTCTCTTCGCGCTGAGTCTACCGATTAGCGCCTATTTTTTTTACCTTAATCAAGGTAGTAGTGACCCACGTTTACTTCTGTCTATACTACTAAGTATATTAATTATACTAAGGCACCGATCCAACATTGCACGCCTTTTAAGCGGACAAGAGAATAGTTTTAAAAAGTGATTTTAACTTTTTTGTTCTTCGGGACTGTAAAATCGCTCATGCGCTTCTTTGAGATATTTAGCTACATCAACGGAAGCAATCGTTGAAGAGGTGTTCACCTCAGAGATAGCCTCTGGGGTAGCAAATCGTCCCCAAAACCATTCACAATTTTCATCAAACATATTATAACGCATTTCTCCGAAGCTAGTTTGGTCATAGCACTTCCACATACGATGCATACGCAATATTTCAGGGATGTTAATACCAGATGGATCATCAGCGAATTCAAATCCATGCCATGCACTAGATGGATCTTTTAACTGTGCTTCATTCATGCGCTGCGTAATTTTTTGATCTGCGAGCGAAAGTGGAATAGTAAATGGAAAGATCCCCATCATTTCTTCAATGTGCGATGGTTCACTTAGCCCAAAACTTAACGTATGAATATTTGGATTTGCTAGACACCAACGCGCGTTGAATTGAATTGGAGTTAGAGGCGCGCAGAGTTTTGCTAGCTTTTTAGATGGTTCATAGAGCTTACCGCCTTTATCATTTGGAGAAATAATAAAAACCCCAAGTCCTTTTGCGGCAGCATATTCAACCGCTCCAAGATTTCGCTGCATAAAATAGTAATAGTGTAGGTTAACAAAGCTAAATAGATCGGTCGCTACCGCATCAATAATAACATCTAGCGGAGCGTGAGTAGAGAATCCTAGGTCACCTATGATACCTTCTTGCTTCATTTTGAGCAGTTCTTCTACGGGACCGCCGCGTCGAGTTGCGGATGCTAAGTTCTGCCGATTATTAATTCCATGCCAACCATATAAATCTATATGATCGGTCTTTAGTGCGATTAATTGCTCTTCAACTCGCCTACGTATTGCATCCGCAGAATCGGTTGCACCTTTTGTCATAAGTATGTACTGGTCTCGCCTCCAGCCAAGCACATCATTGAGTACAACTCCGTGACAGTACTCACTTCTGCCGTACCCATAAGCAGTCTCAATGTGGTTAACTCCCTTTTCGAATGCACGAGTAAGAATGTCTGCGCATTGGTCTATCATTTGAGGTGTTGGTTCATCACGCGGTTCACTCCAATTCTCGTGATAACGCATACCACCCAATGTAATGGTTGATAGCCAGCGATCAGTTCGGCCGAATCGCCTGTACTGCATATTTGGTTGCTGGTTTACAATTTTCATTATTAATAGAAATAAGTCTGATCTTGTAACTTTGTAAACCTGATATTGGCTTCTACTAAGTTATTTGTAAAAAAAGTTGTTATGTCTGAAAAACGTACTGTTCGTATTGGGCTTCTTGGATTCGGCGTCGTCGGTCAAGGAGTATGGAAAAACATTGAGGGAAATCGTAGTACCTTAGAGGAACGCTTGGGCGTGGATTTAGTTATCACCGAAGTGGTTGTTAAGAATTTAGAGCAAGAGCGTGCGATACAAGTACCCCAAGAAGTGATATCTACCGATCCTTCAAGAGTGGTGGATAATTCTGAGGTGGATATTGTCTGTGAATTGATAGGC
>JAKVCN010000074.1 GCA_022448585.1 Puniceicoccaceae bacterium
TCAATTGCTATCTGCATATCTTTTATAAAATGCCGCACAAAAAAGCCAGGCTCATAGTCATCGCGCAAAATACGTGGCGCCAAATTAGTCAGCGACCAACTTCCTGCTGCTCCACTGCTAATACTCTTTAGGACGGTCTCTGGGTCCAATCCAGCAGCTTTGGCGTATGTCAAGCTCTCGCACATGGCTAACATAGAAGATGCAATCCCTATCTGGTTTGCCATCTTAGTATGCTGTCCACTTCCTGCTTTTCCTTGATACACAATGTTAGTCCCCATGAGTTCAAATAAGGGAAGAATACGATTAAATGTTTCTCTCTCTCCGCCGACCATAATAGACAGCATTCCACTTTTGGCACCTACATCTCCTCCAGATACTGGAGCATCAAGAGAATGAAGCCCTTTTTCAATCGCAGCTGAAGCAATCTTTTTTGCAAGATCTGGCGTTGAAGTAGTCATGTCCACTATAATGCTTCCTGGCTTAGCTTTCTCTACGATGCCATTAGAACCTAAAAAAACGGTTTCTACGTCCTTAGGAAATCCAACAATAGCGAAAATAACATCGCACTTCTCAGCCACTGATCCTGGGCTATCACAAGCATATGCCCCAGAAGTAACCAGCGACTGCGTCTTAGCTGACGTACGATTATAGACGTACAGTTCATATCCTTCTTTTAGTATGTGCGCCGCCATAGGGTTACCCATAACGCCTGTACCAATAAAACCTATCTTTGTTGATTCTTTATTCATAATTTTAATTAAGCGGTAAAGCTACGACCAAGCCCCTTTTTCTTAAGCCATCGACGAAAAGCAATCGATGCCTTATCTGCCTTAGCATGAACTTCCCTAGAGACAGCAAGAGGTATTTCTTCGGGCTTTTGCTTTTCAATCATAGCGCGATCTTCTCCAAGAATTTTTTGCTCCCAAGCAAGAAGATCTGCAACTGGAACATCTTTATCAAAATTTCGTGTGAACACCACTATTAGCTGAGAGCGTTTTGAAGAGATCGGTGTGATATTGATGTGAATAATGTGTTCGCGACCGCCTGGATATGAAATAGAAGTACGCGTACAGAAAGGAAGGAATAAGGTACGATGCATGTGGCGTTGCAACTGCGTCGTATCGGAAATTGGTGAATCGCTTGGATTATGCGCCATATAATCAAAGGCCATTGTCATTTGATGGTCGTTTTCACTGAAGGCATACTCTGTACCTTGACTGGCGCTGGACTCTTGGCCAAATGTGTTACGATGAACAAAAGAAAAGTGAGCATTATCGATAAAGTTTTCGATCGCACGACCAGAGGAACAATTCCATACCTCAGGACCCATAACAAAACGAAGAAAGTCTGGATTATCGGCCTCTGGTTCCCAGTTCGGTAAACAATTCTTCGGCTCACCGCTTAAACAAATCCAGATAAGACCATATTTAACCTCGTATAAATAGGTCTCCAATCGAATACGTGATGGAATTTTCCAATCCGGATCGCTTGGTACCTTTTTGCAGCTTCCTTGAGAGTCATATTCATAGCCATGATAGGGGCAAACAATACAACTCCCATTGACCCAACCTTCCGTCAAGGGAGCTCCACGGTGCACACACAGGTCCTTAGCAACCACATACTCTTCACCTAGTCTTGCGATAACAATAGGAACATCGAGTACTTGCTTGGCAATCGGCTTCTCGCCAACTTCTTCTTCGAGGGCTAGTGGATACCACATATTCGCTAATGCAGCCCAATCTGACTGAGAAAACGTGCTGTTATCTGGAAACTCAGCAACACTAGGATCTAAAGCTTTTGGCATTACATGTAAAAAGCAAAAATCATTCCACAATTAAAGCTAGTTTTGGCACACATGTGGCTAATTAAACAATATGACTTCCTATATCTTATGGGCATTTACCTTCCTAGTTTTATACTTACTTTGGCTAGTTTATCTAACCGTAAAGTCATGGATAAGCAAGTCCGGTACCTTACACGATTACTTTTTAGCAGGCAATGATGTAGGATTTATTCCATCACTGCTTACATTCTGGGCGACTTACTTCAGCGCCGCTGCCTTGATCGGTGCTTCAGGATACTACTACATTCATGGTATTGGTAATTTTCTCTTCGCTTCGCTGGGTTACTGTATTCTAGCATTAGTGACTGGAACTGTAGGCGTTAGGCTGTGGAAACTCTCTAGAAAGTACCCCACTACACGCTCTCCTATTCAACTCTATTTACGCAGCTATAATTCTCCTCGGCTAGAGAACCTTTTTGTTTTTATAAGCCTATTATGCCTTGTGCCTTACATGGCTGCACAAATTACTGGCTTCGCAAGGCTACTCGAAGGCGCGATCGGACTGCCATACTTAGCTACGGCTGCTGGGGCACTAATTATTATATTTCTCTACTCGGAATCAGGGGGTCTCAAAAACATTGTCCGTACGGATGTTCTTCAGTCATTAATGACAATCATTGGCTGCATCGGTCTGGTAATTGCATTCTTATGGATTTACTGGGACTTTGACTTTAAGAGGTTTTTTAAAGACGTTGATGCACTCTATGATCCCTCCCTAATGGGTATACCTGGCCCAAAACATTTCTATACTCCAACCATCATTATTAGTCTAGCTGTACTAATATCTCTAGGTGCTATACCGATGGCTCATAATGCACAACGCTATATGATCGTGCGTGAACTTAGTTACTTAAGGAGAATTATGTTCCTTTTTCCTGCTATGGGTATCTTCGTCACATTGGTAGCGATGGTCCTAGGTCTTGGCGGCGCAGTCCACTTCCCTGGCCTGGAAAGCGGCGACCAAGTTATCGGTAGAGTTACTGCCGCAGTTCCTGCGGCTATTGGCGCACTAGCTACTGTAGGTATTGTAGCCTCCACTATGTCGACAGCAGATTCTATACTTCTTAGCATCGGCTTTATCGTAAGCGAACAGAAATATCGTAATAATCACACTCATAATCATAATCAAATCCGCACTCTTAACCGCTGGTGTATTCTTACCGTCACTGTATTTTCCTTTGTGGCAAGTATTCAACCGAGCCTAGTGACCGAATTCGCATTTAATGCATTTGGCGGCATGCTCCAACTCGCTCCTGTTATGATTGCAGGCATATACGAAATGCGAATCGCAAAACATTGGGCATTTGTGAGCGCACTAAGTGGTTTAAGCATTGTAGTATTGGGTAATACTCCTCTTTACGGATATCTTCCCTTCAATGAAGTACCACACTACTTTGTAGGCTTTATTATTGCCTTAACCGTGTTAACATTAGGAAGAATATGTACTAGAGGCACAAATTTAGTCGATTGATGTCTTCTATCAATGGGTTTTCGTAAACGTTTTTAGTTTGTCCCAATTTGGATAAAGCGGTCGGTTCAATGCATTTTTACCACCTTCAACAGGAGGTGGTGGAGGCGCAACATCTAGAAGTTTTTGCAACTTAATTCGAGCTAACTCTGATTGATCACTTGCTTCACCAACTAACAAATTCGACAATTCCTTAAGATCGCTAGGCACATTAAAAAATCGGCCATCTTGGTAGAGCTTATGGTCTTGGTCACGAACAAATTGTGACGACTGCTTAGTCCCCCAATATGGCTGATAGTGTGTAAGGACAAAATCTCGTGAAGTCCCCTCCTCTCCCATAATTTGCGATAAAAAGCTATGCCCATCAATTGGATGATCTTCACTAGAAACAAGCTTCAATCCTCCAACTTCAGCAAAAGTTGCATAGAAGTCCGTAAAGTCGATAAGTGAATTAGAGACTATGCCTTTGGCCCCTTGCTCTGGCCAACTAACAAGTAGCGGCACATGCGTCCCCATGTTCGTTGTTTTGCCTTTACCACCCCTAATTTGCTGCCCATTCCAACCAGAGGAAATGCTTGGATGCGTACCATTATCTGCAGTAAACAAGAGTATAGTATTCTCAAGCTGACCGACTGCATCTAGCTTTGCTACAATCTTACCTAAAATTTTATCGAGGTAGTGGATCATTGCGACAAAGTTTTCTTTAGCAACTTCTCTGCTTTTAGGCGGAAGATTCGCCTCCTGAGATCGAGGTGCTTCTTCTCCAATAGTGTCAGGAGTCGGTACAAACGGATCGTGCACTAGTACAGTTGGGTAATAGATAAAAAATGGTACGTCTTTATGCCGCTCAATAAAATCACAAACAAAGTCTGACATTATGTCCGGACCGTATTTACCCATATTTTCTTCTACGCTTAACAATACTCCATTTTGTTCTAACGGGGCGCTCCAAAATCGTTCCGTCATGTTGTCACCTTTTTTCTTTGCTCCCAATGTAAGTTGCCACAAGCAATATTCATCAAATCCTGCTTTAATTGGCCTCGTATTATCTCTGCATCCATCGGCTTTGTGGTAGAGACCATTCAGTTGCCATTTACCCGCGATTGCTGTTTTATATCCAGCAGACTGCATTAAGTGACCAAATGTTTTATCCGATGGGCTTAAATATCCAAAATGAGTATAATTACGAAAATTATACTGCCCAGTCATTATCTTTACGCGAGAGGTCGTACATAGTGGTGTTGAGTAACAATGATTAAATTGTATACCATTTGCAGCTAATAAATCTATATTTGGCGTCTCATAATCTTCTGCTCCATAAGAGCTAAAGCATTCCCAGCTAGCATCATCAGCCATAATTAAAACTACATTGGGTTTAGCAAAACAAATAAGTGATGGCCAAAGCGAAACTGTAAAAGTCACAAAAAAACCAAATAAACTAGTACACTTTATATATTTCATAACGAAAAATTACAGTAAACACACTACTAGGAATATGAGCGTATATAAACTACACATCGATAAAAAATTGTAAGTATTTAATGTAAACCAAGTTTTTTATGCGTGAAAAAAATTAAGATAGATGTCCCCATACTCAATTTATCTCTGTTCGTAATATTCTTTTGGTTTGGAATACTTAAGCCACTAGGTATGTCACCAGCAGAGGAGTTAGTAGTAAAAACAGTTGACTGGATGCCCTTTTTTGAACCGCTCATATGGGTCAAAATTATTGGCATATGGGAAGTATTTATCGGTATATTCTTCTTATTTAGTAAAACTATAAGAATCTCTTTAGTTCTATTATTTTTACAAATGACTGGTACTTTTATTCCATTATTTAAGCTGCCACATGTATGTTTCCAACTAAGCCATATACCTTATGCGCCAACATTGGAAGGTCAGTATATAATTAAAAACATAATAATTATTGCTGCAGCACTATTACTAGCAGACAAAAAAGTTAGAGCATCTATCTACTCCTAAAACTAAAAATTAACTTACAACCGTTGCTTACGGTCCATCCAACAAACAACCACGGTGTGGGGTAACGTTAATACAGATATTCCAATTAAGGCCTTGGTTAACCATTCCAATTTGATATCTCGAAAACTTAATGACATTGATAAGAGTATACACATTCCAAGTAATGCGATTATTGTCATTAAGCTGGTTAATTGTAGCCAACGACTATTTAATTTGAAGTACTGTTTTGAGAATAGAAGCTGATTCCCTTTTGTATCAATTAGCAGTATTCTTAAGGTATGTCTTAAGCTGTGCCATAATAAGAAGTAGCACCCGATTGCCCATAAGGCAGGTATAAACAAAAACCACGCAAACAAAAATATACTTTCCATGCAATCTATCAAAAAGGGACGTTTATTTTCTTCGTTAATATACATGAAATTTGCAGATATATACAATAGAATCAGTCCAAGTGGAACATAAAGGAATAATT
>JAKVCN010000075.1 GCA_022448585.1 Puniceicoccaceae bacterium
CAGCGTCGCTTGTTGTCTACTGTGTAAGGAGTTGGTGTGAGCTCAAGAAGCTTGTAGCGCTTTAAGCCAATAAATGTAATGACTCCTCGCTCAGTTTGCTCCACTCGAATCAGGCCGCGAAAAGTCTTCGTTAGCCAAGATGCGTATTCTTCCGCCACTCCACGAGCATCTAATTTAGTCACTAACGCCATTCTCTGCACAGATCGAACCCGGCGCAATTTACGAATTTGCTGAGTGTCTGTTGTTTGAGTTTCACTACGCGGATTCGCCTTAGGCATACCCTTATCGTTAACAGATCGAAGAATCGACTGATCGAAATCGATCAGAGTTGATTGTAATCGATCCAGGAGTGGATTCGGGCGGGCTTTTAAATTATGCCGTAAACTTTCTTGAAGAGGTCCTACCAATGCTGTCGGAACACCACCAAAAAAAGCGACCCAGTGCTTCGATATACGAAAGCAATTCAACGGAAAATTAAGTATATATATCGGTCGACCAAGTACTCGCGCAGTTCGAACAATAAGCTCTCGATAGCTCATAGGCTCGTGACCTCCTAAATCATACACACCGCCGGCTAATGTATTATCACTAAAACAATACGCAAAGGCTTCGCATATGTTTTTTATGTCAATTGATTGGGTCATTGAATTCGCCCACCTTGGAAAAAACATGATAGGTAAGCGTCGCACCAAATTAACTAACATTGAGAAGGAGGATCCACCAGGGCCACAAATTAGACCTGCTCTCAATACTGTGACCTTAACAGTGCGACTACGTAAAACTTTTTCCACTTCGCGCCGGCTACGCAAATGAGGCGATAACTCCTCTTCGGTCTCCGGCAATAGGCCACTCAAATAGATAACATGACGCAGGCCTGCTGCTTCTGCAGCACGAATGAAGTTATCTGCTAGGAGTAAATCTGTATCTTCAAAACTAGCTTGTATTAAGCGGCTAGAGGGCGCCATAGAGTGAACGAGGTAAATACCAAAGTCACATCCCTGCATCGCTTCAGTCAATTTAGGCAGGGAATAAAGATCACATAATCGCCACTCCGTATTATCAGAGCTAGATTGAGCTTCCACAACGCTAGTGCTACGAGTTAATGCACGAAAGTCATATTTACCGCTTAGAAACTCCCGTAAATGCGTACCAACAAAACCGCTTGCGCCTGCGACGGCTATATTTAAGCGACTATTGTATGACAAATTTGACATCTTAGAAATATGTTAAGGAAGAACTTCCAGCACAAGTAGCGAATGCACCATTTAAAAGCTCAAAAGTAGGCTTTTAGCTAAATATAAGTAGTATTATAGTTTTATTTCAGTAAATTTATGCTTAATTAATAAGCAATTCGCTAAAAAGATGGTTAAAACAATGGATTCAAAGTTTAAATACTGTGTTTTACGGTCTTGCAGAATTCGTATCGAGCCCTAATCTCCGCCTATTTTTTGCAAATTCAGTGGTAAAATAATGCGTTTTACTCTTCGTAAATTTTTAACGAAATACAATTTTAATATCTATAAACTACAATGAGCGACCTATCTAAATACAGAAACATCGGCATCTTTGCTCACGTTGACGCAGGCAAAACGACCACTACCGAGCGTATACTTAAGCTAACTGGTAAGATCCATAAGTTAGGTGAAGTACATGACGGCGCTGCTACCACAGACTTCATGGAACAAGAGCAAGAACGTGGTATCACCATTCAGTCCGCAGCTACTACTTGCTTCTGGGACGATCACCGTTTTAACATAATCGATACTCCTGGTCACGTTGACTTTACTGTCGAGGTATACCGATCCTTAAAGGTCCTAGACGGTGGAGTTGGTGTTTTCTGTGGATCAGGAGGAGTCGAGCCACAATCCGAGACTAATTGGCGATATGCTAATGATTCTAAGGTAGCGCGATTAATCTATGTCAACAAACTCGACCGTATCGGTGCTGATTTCTATAAGGTTATCGACCAAGTAAAAAAAGTTTTAGGAGCAACTCCTTTAGTAATGGTATTACCTATCGGCACAGAGAGTGATCTCCAAGGTGTGGTCGATTTAATCACTCGAAAAGCATGGGTTTGGGACGATTCTGGAGACCCAATGAGTTACGAATTACAAGACGTACCTGCCGATATGGTAGATAAAGTTGAAGAGTACCGTTCCGCATTAATTGAAACAGCCATCGAACAAGATGACGTGGCTATGGAAGCCTATTTGGACGGTGCTGAACCAGATGAAGCAACGCTTAAAATGTGTATACGTAAGGGCACGATCAATCTAGATTTTTTTCCAACTTATTGTGGATCTTCATTTAAAAATAAAGGTGTCCAAAATGTGCTCAATGGTGTGGTGGACTTTTTACCAAGTCCAACTGAAGTCAACCCGCAACCAGAAGTGGATGCTGAAGGAAATGAAACTGGCGAGAAAGCAATAGTGGATCCTGAGTTACCTTTACGTGCACTAGCATTTAAAATTATGGATGACAAATACGGTGCTCTTACTTTTACCAGAATTTACTCTGGTAAACTTACTAAAGGAATGTCGGTACTCAACTCTTTCACCGGAAAAACAGAGCGTGTTGGTCGTATTGTAGAGATGCATGCAGATGACCGCGAAGAAATCGATTCAGCTCAAGCTGGAGATATCGTAGCTCTTCTAGGGATGAAGAATACACAAACTGGTCACACTCTTTGCGATCCAAACAATCCAGCAACGCTAGAACCTATGGTATTCCCAGACCCGGTAATTTCTATCGCCGTAAAGCCAAAAGATAAAGGACAAGCTGAAAAACTTGGTGTAGCTATCGGCAAAATGGTAGCAGAAGACCCCTCTTTCCGAGTCGAAACCGACGAAGATTCTGGAGAAACCATTCTCAAAGGAATGGGTGAATTACACCTCGATATTAAAGTCGATATTTTGAAGCGAACCTACGGCGTAGAAGCTGAAATTGGCAAACCACAAGTTGCCTATCGAGAAACAATAACTATGCCTGTTGTAGACAGTTATACACATAAAAAACAGTCTGGTGGATCCGGTCAATTTGCTAAAATTGATTATGTTATTGAACCTATAATGCCCAGCGAAGAGGAAGAAACGAAGAATTTTGAATTCGAGTCAAAAGTTGTTGGTGGTAATGTTCCTCGCGAGTTTTGGCCTGCAGTAGAAAAAGGTTTTCGATTATCTATGGAGAATGGTCCGCTTGCTGGCTATCCAGCAGTGAGTGTCAAAGTTACTCTAACAGATGGTGCTTTCCACGCAGTGGACTCTTCTGCAGTAGCATACGAAATAGCCGCCAAAGCAGCTTACCGCCAAACTATGCCCAAGGGTAAGCCTGATATTCTCGAACCCATCATGAAGCTAGATGTTTTTTGTGGCGAAGAAAATATGGGAGATGTAATTGGTGACCTCAACCGACGCAGAGGTGTTATTAAGTCCCAAGAACCAGGTAGCACTGGCGTACGAATAAAGGCCGATGCGCCACTTTCAGAAATGTTTGGATATATTGGCTCACTGCGGACAATGACATCTGGACGTGGTCAGTTTTCAATGGAATTTTCTCACTATGCGGCTTGCCCTAAAAATGTTGCTGAGGACGTGATTAAAGAGGCACAAGAACGTGAAGCTGCAAAGCGTAAATAAAACACAACTTGTAAATCGTATTGCTAAATATAATTGTGCTAAAAAGCCCCCCTCAAAGAAGCGGGGCTTTTTTTTGCAATAAATAATCTCGCTCAAATCCAATTTCAACAACAGATCTTGATGAGTATGTTTACATCAATAATCACTCATCCTGGCGGTGCACATAAAGACGATTTTCTCGCATGCTGCGTCTTACTGACGCAAGCAAGTGTGCCTATATATCGACGAGATCCTAGCGCAAAAGACCTTAAAGATTCATCGGTTGCTGTTGTCGACATTGGCCTGCAACACTCATCAAAAATTTATAACTTCGATCATCATCAACTTTCCAGTGAACAAGTACCAACTTGCGCACTATCTCTAGTGCTAAAAGATTTAGGCCTTTATGAAGATGCTCGAGAGTATTGTGATTGGCTCGAAACATCCGAATGGCTTGACTGCAGAGGCTCTGCGGATACAGCAACATGGCTCGGTACTAATCGTAAGGTATTAGAAAAACTAAACTCGCCAATAGATAGCGTACTTTTGCGGCGTTTTGCGAGCCAAGTGGAACACCATAAAGGGGAACCTATTTGGGAAGTAATGCTAATGATCGGCCAAGATCTCGTTAAGTATATTAATGAGTTAAAAAGTCGAATCGACTTTATATCAGAGCACGCTCAAATCTGGAATTTTAAAACTAAAAAGGCATTATTTATGCCTCAAACCGATCCACTCCCCAAAGAGCCATCCGCAGGATTAGCCCGATTTATTTCTCAAAAGCAGCTAGATAGAGACGTTATTGCAATGGTATACCCAGACAGTCGTGGCACAGGATATGGTTTGCGCCGCTTTAATGATGACCAGAGATTAGACTTCACACTGATTAGTTCACAAAATGACGTACATTTTACTCATGCGCGTGGCTTTATTGCTAAAACATCTGCAACTAAAATAGATCGCTTGAAAGAATTACTCGAGTTCGCGCATAAAGAATAAGAGAAAAGATAGATAATAAAAAGGAGCCCACTGGTGAGCTCCTTTGAAAACTTAAGAGATGTTTGGCTAGAATTAATATTCTCCGCCGCCGTAATCACGTCCTCCACGCCTGTCTCCGCGACCTCCGCCACCGCCACGACGGTCACCGCCGAAATTACGACCGCCGCCGCGACGATCTCCGCCGAAGTTGCGACCGCCACTACGCTCTTCACGAGGACGCGCCTCATTGATAACTAAAGGTCGACCTAGGAACTCTTCTCCGTTGAGTGCTTCAATAGCTGTGTCCATAGCTTCCTTAGTTTCCATCGTTACAAAAGCAAAGCCACGGGGTCGGCCGGACTCACGATCTTTAACGATGAATACATCTTCTACTCCACCATGCGCTTCAAATAAGCTTTTAATGTCCTCAAATGAGGCATCAAAGGAGAGATTTCCTACATACATTTTTGAATTCATTCTATTTCTTTATCTCTATCTATCTACTCCTGCTCCATAGCCCTGAATGTTCTTAATTGAACTCGATCGATACTGAATATGAAAAAACAGTTTGAACAACTATCCACGCTTTGGAAATTAACAATGATTAGACAGGGAGGTGTATGACAGTATTGTTGAAAAAAGCAAGTGGTGATTCAGCTGTACTGTAGCAGCTAAAAAATATCTAGGTGAGTTCCAAAAATAACGGCACATAGATGTAATGATGGTGGGAGCTGCGGGAGTCGAACCCACGACCTCTACCATGTCAAGGTAGCGCTCTAACCAACTGAGCTAAGCCCCCTAATTTAAGGAAGTGAGGAATAAAGAAACGCAGGTAGCTTAGAGCAAGAAAAATTTAAAGTGGATTAATTCTTGCTTACAATAATTATTATGCAAATTACGCGTATTATTGATCAAGACGGGCAGGTACACCTAGCATCTGAATCTGGCAGTAATCTTTATCGGATTGAAGGCGACCTATACGACGATTATGAAGTTACTGATGAGCGAATTATCCCATTACGCCGATTAGCACCTATAGTTCCTAATGCTATATTTGGAATCGGCCTAAATTATGCAGAGCATGCAGATGAAATGGGACTTGATCGACCAGATCATCCAGTTGTATTTATGAAAAATCCTGCTGCTATCCAAC
>JAKVCN010000076.1 GCA_022448585.1 Puniceicoccaceae bacterium
GGGCACAGGAATTTAAGAACCGTGCAGTTAATGATGGTTTTATCGAGCGTGGGCACCATGTATTTGGAATTATCCAAGGTTCTATCTATGATGATTTGCGTGTACAATGCGCGGAAACTTTAGTGGACTTAAACTTTTCGGGATATGCGGTAGGGGGGGTTAGTGTTGGCGAGCCAGAGGAAGAGATGATTCGCCAAGTCGCGGCATGCGCTCCGGTGATGCCAAAAGAAAAACCTCGCTACGTAATGGGGGTGGGGACACCACCACAATTATTACAGATGATTGGATTAGGCATGGATATGTTTGATTGCGTCATGCCGACTCGCCTCGCACGCCATGCGAATGTTTTTACTCTGGATGGATTGGTCAATCTAAGAAATGAGCGTTTTAAGCACGACGATAAGCCGATTATGGATGCGGACAATTATACCTGTCGCAACTTCAGCCGCGCTTATTTAAGGCATTTGGTTCAGGCCAATGAACTACTCGCTAACACACTGCTTTCTATTCACAATCTACATTTTTTTCTTGATCTCATGAGCCAAGCCCGCGCCCATATTGAGGCAGGAGACTATGATGCGTGGTGCAAGGCATGGATACAGCGCTTCCAAATTAATGATTAAATAGAGCTAGCTTTTATTATATATATTAGTTTATTGTATATTTTATCGCACAATATTGATTATAAAATCGACGGTATGTAAATTACTACTTATAGAATCTCTACAATATGAAAGAGGAAAAAATTATTGAGCTTAAAGATCTGCTAAAACGTTGCCCTGTGGGCACTTTTGAAAGCCTTATGCTGTATCTTGAAAAGCGTGATCTGGCAGCTTTAGAAATCTTCATTGTTGGTGTATTAAAGCGTCACATTGAGCCAGAATATGAGCAATTACTGGATGGTGAGCGCGCAGGTCTTAGTTTTATTGATGACTTAGGTATCGATTCTATGGGTATGATGGAGATTGTAATGATGGTGGAAGAATGCTTGGATATTCAGTTGGAAAATAGAGAGCTCATGCAAATTCAGACCTTTAGTGATTTAGACACTTACATCCGTGGCCAGCTAGATTTGCCAGTCTAGAATTTTGTGGCTGATCCGTTACACTTAGACCGCTCCTCCATTATTAGGAGCCTGCCTCAAGGCGAACCATTTGTATTTGTTGATAGTGCTCATATAGTTGGTACACGAGCTTCAGGCACCTATCAAATTACTGGAGAGGAGTGCTTCAGCCTCGGGCATTTTCCGTCACGTCCAATCTTTCCTGCATCCATCTTGGTAGAGGCTCTTGGACAGCTAGCTATTGTGCATATGCTGTGCTCGCCACAAGGTCATGCTATAGATACTGGTAGTATATATTTCATAAAAAGTGAAGAGGTTCGTTGCTCGCGTAAATGTGTTCCTGGAGATCGTTTGGATATGGAGGTTCAGCAAGTGCGTATTCGCGAACCATTAATAGTTTTTTCCGGCAGCATTAAAGTCAGTGGTGAGACTGCTCTAAAAGTTTCTTCTTTTACATTGAGCTTTATGAATAAGACTGTGGAATCGTAGTCCTAATTATGAAGAAAGTATTTATTACTGGACTTGGCTTTATTTCGAGTATCGGTAACAGCCAGTCACAGGTTCTAAACAGTTTACAAGAGCTAAGGCATGGATTTGAGCCATTCCCTCCTAGTTTTGGTGACTGTAAGCCTGTGCGCTTATACGGAGCTATTAAAGACTTCGATACACGAAGCGTGGATCCTGAGGATTGGACATATCCTGAGCGCTTTGAAATTCCGCGTATGCAACTGCGAACGATGTCTCCGCATGTTCTGTATGCCTCTGTGGCAGTTCAAGATGCCATTTTAGATGCAAATTTAGATGCTGCTGCGGTCTCGAATAGTCGAACTGGACTCTACACTGCTTCTGCAGGCTCTCCTTATATCCAGCATAATCAACTTAGCTTGATGGATAAAAAAGGCGTGATGCGTTGCTCCCCATACGGTGTTGTGGCATCTACGGTAGGAACATTAACTTTTAACTTAGGTGCCTCTTTAAAAATATTAGGAGCCAGTTGTGGTATGGCTTCAGCCTGCGCTTCATCGGCGCATGCACTTGGATTTGCTTATGATGCAATTGCTTTGGGTCGTCAGGATCGCATTCTTGTAGTTGGCGCAGAGGACGGCAACCGTGAGTCGATAGTACCTTTTGCAGGTATGCGCGCGCTAAGTGTATCTGATGATCCGGAAAAAGCCTCTTGTCCTTTCGATACTGCTCGATCTGGGTTTGTTGGAACTGGTGGTGCTTGCGCGCTAGTGCTCGAGAGCGAGGAACTAGTAAAACAAAGGCAGAGCAATGCCTATGCGCAGATACTTGGATGGGGACAAGCATCGGATGGATATAGTCCAGCTATGTCGCACCCAGAAGGGGCAGGCTTAGTTCGATCGATGCAAAGTGCATTAGATAGCTGTGGAGTTGCTCCAAGCGAAATTAATTATGTAAATGCACACGCGACTTCAACCTATGTTGGCGATCTATCTGAATTAGAGGCTTTAAAGACAGTATTTGGCGTTGGGCAATCAGGGCCACTAATTAGCAGTACAAAGGCGCTCACAGGACATGCTTTATCGATGGCTGGAGCATTAGAGGCGGGAATTTGTAGTTTATCCATTTCAGAGCGTATGACGCCAGGATCCGCCCATATTAAAGAGCTAGACCCTGCAGCAGACGGGCTAAACATATGCCGATCCACTGCACAGAATGAACCAAAGCTAGCGCTAAGTAATAGTTCCGGATTTGGGGGCTCTAATGTCTCTTTAATTTTTAAGTCATGCAGGGCTTAGCAGAGCGTTACCCAGTCGCACTTATTACTGGAGCCAGTGCAGGCTTAGGATTGGCCACTGCTCGCATGTTATTAGAACAAGGCGTGCAAGTCATCGGGCTTAGCCGCAATGCTGGATTTTTAGAAGAGCACCCCGGTTACACACATATTAGTTGTGATATATCCGATCTAGCCGCAGTGGAGCGAGTCTGCGCGGAGTTATGGCAGCAATATCCTAAACTGAATTTAGTCATCAATAATGCAGGTTATGGAATCTTAAGTGAGCTCGATAATTTACAACCTGCAGCTATCCAATCGCAGTATGCAGTCTTATTAGTGGCGCCCAGTTTACTTGCGCGCGCTGCAATAGCACAGTTTAAGAGTAAGGGCGAAGGATGCTTGGTCAATGTGGCATCTTTAGCCACTGAATTACCCCTACCACTGATGCCCATTTATAATGCTAGCAAGAGCGGACTGAGCGCATTATCTAAAAGCTTACAGCTAGATCTTTTCGATATGCCCAACTGCAGAGTGATTGATTTTAGACCTGGTGATTTTAATACGCAGTTCGCTGATAATATGCAGGGTGAAGTCAGTTGGAATGGCGCTAATCTTCGTAAAGTTATGGATCAACACCATGCCAGTGCGCCAGATGCAAGTGTCGCAGTTAACGCCTTGCATCGAGCTTTAATCGCTCGCCGCTCCGGCATTGTTCGAGTGGGCAGTTTCTTTCAGGCGAGAATTGCACCTCTTGGGCGTTTCTTGCCATGGCGCTTGCTACAGCGTTTAATCTGCCAGTACTATAAGCGTTAGCATGCCGCGGATCGCCTATTTGTTTACTTCTTTTCCCAAGCTCTCCGAGCAGTTCTTTCTACGTGAAGTTATTGAGCTACGCGCGCAAGGTGTGCAAGTCGATGTGTATTCGATGTGGAGAGGGGGCGCAGATTCTAGTGCAGGAGCCGTTACACATATGTTGTTTTTAGATTGGCTGCGGATATTACCAGAGCTTTTTTATTGGTTGTGCCTTCGGCCCCTCGTTATTTGTCAGATTTCTTTTTTATTATGCCGACGTTACGGATCCTGGACAAATTGTGGAGAAAATATACTTGGACTTCTTTTTGCTGTGCGCTTTGCGCGTAGTATTCGTCGGAAGAATTATGATTTTTCCCATGCCTGTTGGGCGACTTCTCCAGGAATGTCTGCTTATGTCTTGCGACGACTGATCGAGCAAAAGTTTACACTAGAGGCGCATGCGTATGATGTCTTTCGTGATGGCGGTGATGCGCTTATAAAAGATAAGCTGACTGCAGCGCACGCGGTTCGCAGCTCTACTGAAAGTACCGCCCAAGTTTTGCGTACTCTTAAGGGCGCACGAGAGCACCCGCAAATTCATACGATTCGCCGCGGATTAGGTAAGATTCCAGTATACCAAGAACGCCTTGCTCAAAAGGGGGCTCTGCATGTCTTGAGCGTCGGCCGTTTGATTGAAAAAAAAGGCTATTCTAAGGAGTTAGAAATTTTTTCTACGTGGCTAAGGCAGGGCATTGATTTTCTTGCGACTATTATAGGCGAAGGCCCCATGCATCGATTATTAGTAGCTAAAATAAAGGAATTAGGCTTAGAGGATCGAGTTACTTTGATAGGTAAACTTCCGTATACAGAAGTGGAGACGTATTACAAAAGTGCCGACTTATTTTTATTTACTGGCAGTATATCGAAGTCTGGAGATCGCGATGGATTCCCAAATGTTATTGCAGAGGCAATGAGTTACTCACTACCGGTTTTTTCGACGGCTGTTGCTGGTACTACCGAGGTCATTCGCCATGGAGAAACTGGCTATATTGTCGACCTGCAGGATGTCGACCTAGCAGCAGCAGCTATATATGAGCAGATGCAGATGCCAGAATCTATTCTTACTGCGTCAAGAAATGCACACCAGTGGGTCCGTGATTTTTTTAATGTTAGTACAAATATAAAGCAGCTTAGTAATGCTTTATGGTGTGAGAATTCACGCGATCAGGGCTAAAGAAACTTCTTCGCTACTTTACTAAAGGCAGTCGCAATTGTATCAAGATCTGCATCACTGTGACCCGCAGTAATTGCGGTACGAATGAGGTCTTTTTTTGGTGGTACAGCAGGTGGTAATGAAACTGTCGTAAACACACCTTCTTTTATAAGCATCTTCCATATTTGGTAAGCAGCGCGTTTTTCGCCGATCACTATTGGCACCGCCGGGGTTTCGCTGCCCCAAGTGTCAAAGCCAAGCTCACTAAGCATAGTCTTGTATTTCTTTGTGCTCGACCACATACGTTCTAGGTGCTCCGGCTCTGATTGCATTAAGTCTAAAGCAGCTTCTGCGCAGTAAGCTTGTGATGGGCTAACTGCAGCGCTAAAAATCGTTTGCTTAGAGTGGCTTCGCAGGTACTCAATTAAGGCTTTATCGCCTGCTACAAAGCCGCCCGTGCTAGCCATTGCTTTGGATAAGCTACCGCAAATTATATCCACTTGATCGGTGAGATTTAAATGATCTGCAGTGCCACGACCTTGCCGCCCGAGTACACCGAAACCATGGGCATCATCAAGGACACTGAAACAATCATTTGCTGCAGCGATTTCTAAAAGCTCTTTGGCTGGTGCGATGTGACCCTCCATCGAATAGACGCCCTCAAAAACCAGCATTTTTGCCTGCTTTCCGGTGTTATAACTAAGAGCATCTGCAAATGAAGATGGCTTGTTATGCGAAAATTTCTCTACATCTGCTAATGTAGTAGCAATACCAGTCCATAAGCAGGAGTGTACATTTTTGTCTACGTATATAGTATCTCCTCTTTGCGCAAAAGATTGTATAGCGCTCATGCAGGACAAGTAGCCCGCTGCGTGTATATGGCAGTCT
>JAKVCN010000077.1 GCA_022448585.1 Puniceicoccaceae bacterium
CGCTCGCGCTCCTACTTCTGAGCTTGCTCCTGAGCCAAACGAAAGCTGATCAGCGGCATGCAAAAGACTACTGCGTTTACTGATTTATTTATAAAGCGACCGGTTCTGGCAATCGTCGTCAGTCTCGCGATTATCATTGTTGGTATCCAAGCTTATTTTTCTTTAAATGCACGGCAGTATCCAAAGAATGAAAATGCTGTTGTTACGATTACCACGACTTATATTGGGTCTGATGCAGCTTTAGTACGTGGATTTATTACCACTCCAATTGAGCGAGCTATTGCGACTTCTGACGGAATTGATTATATAGAGTCGACCAGTCAGGCGGGTGTTTCAACAATACGGGCGCACCTCAAGCTCAACTTTAATGGGAAAGCTGCACTTTCTGAGATTAGTACTAAAGTCGATCAAGTACGTAGTGACTTACCAACTGGATCTGAGGTTCCAATACTTTCTGTTCAGGCTGCTGGTACACAAGTAGCCGCAGCTTATTTAAATTTTCAGTCCAAAAATCATAAGGCCAATGAAATCACGGATTATCTAACACGTGTAGTACAGCCAAGATTAAGTTCTGTTGCTGGTGTCCAACGAGCAGAAATTTTGGGCGCTCGAAACTATGCCATGCGCATATGGCTAGATCCGAAAAAAATGGCAGCCTTTGATATCGCACCTGCACAGATAAACGCTGCAATTCGCAAAAATAATTATCTATCAACTATCGGGCAAACAAAGGGTCAATTTGTATCGGTTAGTATGACGGCTAATACAGATTTAAACTCTGTTGAAGAGTTTGAATCTATTGTTCTTGCAAAGCATCAAGGAGCCTTGGTTCGCATGAAGGATGTTGCGAAAGTAGAGCTTGGTTCCGAGGTATATGATTCCGATGTGCGATTTTCTGGAAAACCAGCTGTATTTCTAGGCGTATGGGTTTTGCCGGATGCCAACACGATCGATGTGATTGCCGAGGTGCGCGCAGAGTTAGAGCGTATTAAAGAATCGTTGCCTGCTGGAATGGAGGCTGGAATGGATTACGATTCGAGTGAGTACATTAAAGATTCAATTAAGGAAGTTTATTCCACGCTAAGTGAGACCTTAGCGATCGTTGTTTTAGTGATTTTCCTCTTTATGGGTTCGCTTCGGGCGGTCGCAGTTCCTGTGGTAGCAATTCCGATATCTTTGATAGGTGGATTTTTTCTCATGCAGATTTTAGGCTTTAGTCTTAATCTTTTGACGCTTTTAGCCGTCGTCCTATCCGTTGGACTTGTTGTGGATGATGCGATTGTTGTCGTTGAGAATGTAGAGCGGCACATTCGTTTAGGCTTTAGTAGAATTGAAGCTGCAAGGATTGCTGTACATCAACTTATCGGTCCTATTATTGCGACCACGCTAGTCTTGGTTGCAGTCTATGCTCCAATAGCCCTACAGGGTGGCTTGACCGGAGTTTATTTCAAAGAGTTTGCTTTGACTCTAAGTGGAGCAGTTATCGTTTCTTCGATTGTTGCGCTTACATTGTCTCCAATGATGTCTTCACGTCTGTTGAAGCCCAAGGGCAAGAATCACTTTCTGACTCGGTTCATTAATCACCAATTTTCACGACTTCGGGTGGTATATGAGCGTGTCTTAGGCCAAATCTTAGAAGCCAAATTATGGGTGTACGCAGTCTGGATAGGGCTATGCATTATGGCGGTACCGATGTTTTTGATGTCACCGCGTGAACTTGCACCGATAGAAGATAAGGGTTTCATATTAGGTCTTTTCGAGACGCCGGCAAATTCCTCGTTAGAGCAAACATCACACTATGCGAATCAGGTCTATGAAATTTGGAAATCGATGCCTGAGTACGATTTTACTTTTCAACTAACTCGCCCGACGACTGCTTTTGGCGGTATGGGGCTGAAACCATTTTCGGAGCGGACTCGCTCCGTTCACCAAGTGGTTGCCGAGTGCCAACAGAAAGCTGACCATGTGCCAGGAATAAAGAGTTTTATGTTAGCACCTTCGGCATTACCAGGTGGTGGTGACTTCCCAGTTGAATTTGTTATCGCTACTACTGACGAGACAGAAAACGCTCTCGTGTACGCAAAAAAATTACAAATGGCAGCTTTGCAAAGTGGACTCTTCGCCTTTCCTCCAAAGATAGATCTTAAATATGATTTAAATCAGTCTGAAATAAAATTAGACTATGATAAAATCGCAGATTTAGGCTTGGATGTACAGCAGGTTGGCAGAGATCTAAGTGCCGCATTAGGTGGTAACTACGTCAATCGATTTAGTATGGATGGTAGGAGTTATAAAGTCATTCCACAAATCAGCCGAACGTATCGACTCAATCCGGATCAGTTAAATACAATACATGTGAGTGGGCCAAACGGTAGCCTGATTCCCTTAAATTTAATCGCCTCGTTGGTCGATTCCATAGAGCCGAGAAGCCTCAACCGCTTTCAACAACTCAATGCGATCAAACTTTCCGGAATTACGACGCGCACAGTGGAGACAGCATTGAGCTTCTTAGAAGAACAAGCAGATGCTATCTTGCCTAGAGGCTATGTGGTAGATTACACGGGCGAGTCTAGACAACTTCGTAAAGAGGGGGGCAATAGTAAGTTCCTTCGTACTTTTGCTTTAGCAATCATTGTTGTTTTTTTAGTACTTGCCGCCCAGTTTAATTCCTTCCGAGACCCTTTTATTATTCTTTTAGGGTCCGTTCCTTTAGCTGTCTTTGGTGCAAGTATTTTCACGTTCTTAAAAATGCCGGCTCCAGATTTCAGCTTTTTTACAGATGGTTGGACCACGACTTTCAACATTTACACTCAGGTAGGGCTAGTGACTCTGGTTGGGTTGATTGCTAAAAACAGTATTTTAATAGTGGAATTTGCTAATGCTCTTCAAAGACAAGGGTATTCAAAAATAGATGCTGTTAAGGAAGCTTCAGCGATTCGTTTGCGACCCATTTTGATGACGACTGCAGCCACGATTCTTGGTCATTTTCCTTTGGTTCTTGTATCGGGCGCTGGAGCAGCAGCGCGCAATTCTATAGGTCTTGTTTTAGTCGGAGGCTTAAGTATTGGTACAATCTTCACTTTGTTTATTATACCAGCAATTTATATTCTTATTGCTGCAGATCAAAATCTTGGTGAATCGAAGGATTTTGAAGTAAATGCGGTCAGCGATGTCACACATTCATAGAATTACCAGCATGAATAGTTACTTTAAATCAGTCTTTAATTTTTTGCTCATTAGCTATGTGTATTTACCGATCTTTGGCCTAGGACAGTCCAATAGTTCGGAGCCTTCCGATAAGACCAGTGCAGAGGATGTTGAGGAACTCTACTTAAATCAGGAGATCACGCTTGAGGTATTACTAGAGTATGCTCTGCGTAGAAATTTTACAATATATGCTGCGCAGCAGCGCGTGCTCGAGCAATCTGGACTGGCGCTGGAAGTTAAATCAGGACAAATGCCGAGACTATCGATTCAAAGTCGCTATGCCGAGCAAGACGAATCACTTGCTATGAATACATACCGGCCTGGAGACTGGACGGTTTCTTTGCAGTTATCGCAGCCATTATTTGCAGGTGGCGGGTTATTGGCACAAAGCCGCTCTCAAGAGCTTATTGTGGAAGCATTTCGTTATGCATCTGCGACTCTGATTACATCCACAATACAAACTGTGACAAAAGAATTCTACGCAGTTTTACAGGCAGAAGAGAATATTGAAGTAGAGCTTGAAAATATCGCCCTTTTGCAAGAGCAACTTAGTAGCGTAACAAGTCTTTTCGATAATGGTGTCGTATCTAAATTCGATGTATTACAAGCTAAAGTTTCCTTGGCGAATGCGAAGCCACAGTTAATTCTAGCTGAAAATTCTTTGCGTTTAGCGCTCGCTCAGTTACAGCGATCTATTGGATTTACGCACTATACCGATACCGATGGCTTTCACCCGGAAGCTAAATTTATAGGACCGGCAAAGTTGGAGACGCTCGACTATGCCTCTGCTAATTTACTGGATCTAGCCTATCGGCAGCGCCCTGAAATTAAGGAGCAAGAAATGTATTTAGCTAGTAGCAAAGAGAGCCTAAAAGCGGCTAAGTCAGGACGTTGGCCCACGCTCATTTTATCGGGAGGGTATGATTTTAGGCGCTCTTACGAGGCACTAGATGACCGCTTTGAGAACATAGTAGATGGCTGGACAGTGGGGTTAATCTCTAGCTGGAATATCTGGGATGGACGAGAAACTGCTGGCCGCATTATGCAGGCTATGGCGCGCGTTCGCCAAAGTGAAATTCAAATAGAAATAGTAAAACAAAATATTAAAGTAGAAGTGCAGACCGCGCTCTCTGAAATAGAGAGCGCCACCGAGTTATTAAATGCATCTGAGAAAACAACTGAACTAGCGATAGAGGCTCTTCGACTAGCAGACGAGCGTTATGCAGTAGGGCGCGCTACTTACCTTGACAATTTACAAGCTAGGCTGGCTTTGACGCAGGCACGTAACAACAAAGTACGCGCAAAATATCGTTATTTGTCTGCAGGGGCCGATCTTGAGCGCGCAATTGCTGCAAACTTGATTGAGTTTTTTTGAATCGGGCATGGTGGAGCATAGGAGAGTCGAACTCCTGACCTCTTGCATGCCATGCAAGCGAGTTGTCAGTAGATAAGCGGTATAGAGCAGGCTTTGCCTAATTATTTGCCTATTTGGTGCATCCCGCACCATGAAAAATCGCCGTAAGCGTAATAAACTATACTCAACGAATCATCTATTCGTCTACTCAACTAAAAGCGACTCCTACAGCTTAGAAGGGGTCATAAATGGCAAGCGTATCAGGATGCGGTACAAGAGCCTAGAGGAAGCTAAGTACAAGTGTCATAATTTAGAAGAAGGTATAAATAATTTAGAAGTAGCTAGGACTAACTTAGATAAAAATGAGTTAAGAGCTGCAGAACAAGCTTTTGACTTACTCCCCGAAGATACATCACTTATTGAAGTTGTTAGACTATATCTAAAGACCAAAAAGCCTTCTACAGTACTTGTTAAAGACGCTGTGTATGGTTTCCTAGCTACTAAGGAAAATTGCTCAAAGAATACCTATGACCAAGCTAAGGGACTTCTAATGAAGCTCGTTAATTGGGCCGATGGTAAAACATTGCATTCCATTAGCAGAGAGGATGCTCAAGAGTACCTAAAAACTGCTAAGAATGGATCTTACAACCACTACTTAAGATTTGCTAAGAGCCTTTATAAATGGGCAATTTCAGAGGAATTAACGGATAACAATCCATTCAAAAATATAGCCCCAAAAACTAGGATTCATACCGAAGTAATTGTATTGTCATGCGACGAAGTGGAAGCCCTTCTAGGGGCATCAGAAGACCTCTATGAGGGAGA
>JAKVCN010000078.1 GCA_022448585.1 Puniceicoccaceae bacterium
TTGCCAGATGCGCAGTGTGGATTTCTTCACTATGAAGAGGTGACGAATGAGGATGGGAGTATTGAGTTTTGTGCAACCAATCACGCAGGGTTTCTTGATTTAGAACGCATAAAATATCCGTTAAAAATGGAATTAGTACCTAATAGTCCTACTAAATCTGGAGAGTCTCTTACTGTTGACTTACTGTTAGAAACTTCTGGTGGTACAGCGATAGCTTCGCATGAACTAGCGAAAACACATACTAAAAAAATGCATCTAATGCTAATAGATGCATCCTTCGAGGATTACCATCATGTGCATCCAAATGCTGTGGATTTGAATGGGCGTTACCGCTTCAGCTTTCTGCCCAAGCGTCCTGGTTCCTACCGTGCCTTCGCTGAAATCGTTCCTCTTCGTACTAGGCGTCAAATGATTGCGACTTCAATATGTACCGCCCCTGGAGCTTCTATTGAAGCCAAATTTGAGGACAGTCGAACTTCGCTTATTGACGGTGTACGTTTCAGTTTGGAGGGAATTCCTAATAAACTGTATGCAGGAAGTGATTATAAAATTAATCTAGATATCTCCAATGAAAATGGATCTGCCTTGCAGTTAGAAGAAATTATGGGAGCCTTAGGTCATATGGTCGCTTTTGATAAAGCAGGACGTGGTTTTGCGCACATGCATCCAACTAGTAGTATTATCGGTGCAGAAAAAAATGACGAGGTATTAAGTTTTTTATTTAGTGTGCCTAATCCTGGATGGTATCGTTTATTTGCTCAGGTTAAGGTCAAGGGACATGAAGTTTTTGGACGCTTCGATCTCTACCTTGAATAAAAAAAGTCAACGGATTTAGTTTAAAAAATCTTCACGATTAATTAAACATTAACAAATATTGTTTTTCCATTAGAGCAAAGGTCTTCAGTTGCCTGAATTAAGCGATCTGCCATACTTTTTTCAGCTTTTTTTAAATAGCTACGCGGATCGTATGTCTTCTTATTGCCGACTTCTCCATCAATTTTGAGTACACCCTCAATGTTTTCGCAAAGATGGGTGACCACTGGGCGCGTAAAGGCATATTGAGTATCGGTATCAATATTCATTTTAACCACACCATACTCCAAAGTTTCGCGAATATCACTTAGTTCAGAACCAGATCCACCGTGGAAAACTAAATCCATAAAGGCTTCAGCGCCGTGTTTATCAGTTACAGCTTTTTGTCCATCACGTAGGATAGTTGGTTTTAGTTGTACAGCCCCTGGTTTATACGCACCGTGCACGTTACCAAATGTAGCTGCAAATAAGAAGCGACCGATTGGATGTAATTCTTCATAAACCTCAAGCATGTCCTCTGGAGTAGTGTAGAGCTTCTCAGCAGGTAGTCCAGAAGTATCGTGCCCATCTTCTTCTCCGCCGACGCATCCTGCCTCGACTTCTAGAATGATATCTAGTTCAGCGCACTCTTTAAGTAATTGTATAGAAAGTTCTAGATTCTGTTTTAAATCTACTACTGATCCGTCGAACATGTGCGATTGAAATAAAGGACCCTTACCTTCAGCGATACGTTTTCGCGAAGCTTCCAAGAGAGGTTTTAAAAATCCATCCACTTTTTCTGGATGGCAATGATCGGTATGAAGAGCGACAAGTACATCGTGCTTTTCTGCAAGTATATGAGTTGCCTCAGCTAAAACTATAGCTCCAAATGCTGCATCGGATAGATTCAAGCCTGAGGCAAATTGTCCTCCTCCGGTCGATACTTGAATAATCCCATCAGACTTCGCATCTGCAAAAGCCTTGAGGGCTGCGTTGATTGTTGTTATGGATGTAATGTTGACGGCTGGATAGGCATAGTTGCCCTTTTGGGCAGCATCGATCATTGCTTGGTATTGCTGTGGTGTTGCAACTGGCATTGTATGGATTAGTAATGATTAGTTTAATTTAGAATTGTTAAGCTACTCGGAGTGGGCTTAAAGTAAAGGCATCTCTTTAGGCATATCATTTTATTAGTTTTAGATTTATTTTTTTTGAATATCTATAATAGGATAGCATAAGATTTACCTGTTAAAAAGTTGATGTTGTAAGCTAGTTATTACCGCCTTCTGTCATTTCTTTTTCAATACGCTTTACGTATTCTGTTACATTACAAGTTAGCATGCGAGTACTTCCTGGAGCTACTTCTAATACTTTATTGACGACTCCATCTAGAAAAGATCGGTCGTGACTGACTAGTATTACGGTTCCTTCAAAAGCATTTATGGCGTCTTGTAAAACTTCCTTAGATTTGATGTCTAAATGATTTGTAGGCTCGTCCAGTATTAGACAGTTGCCAGGTTTCATCAGCATTTTTGCGAGTGCAACACGATTTTTTTCACCACCAGATAACACAGCATTTTTCTTGAGTGCTTCATCTCCTGAGAAAAGTAGTGCACCGAGTGCGGCCCTTGGATTTGCATCTTTATTAGTAACCGCTGCTGCTTCAACCTCCTCGAGCACTGTATTTGCAGGATTAAGCTCATCTGCTTGTGATTGTGCAAAATAGCTAATTACCGTATTTAATCCTTTCTCAACTTCCCCTTTTTGATAGGGCTCAGTGCCAGCCATGATCCTTGCAAGCGTTGATTTACCCGCACCATTTACACCAACAACTGCAATTCTATCGCCCTTATCTATGCGTAGGTTCAGTCCATCAAACACTACATTATCTCCATAGGACTTATGCATATTAGTCACATTAATGACTTTTGAGCTAGATGGAGGTGGCTCAGGAAATCGAAAATAAATCTTTTTCTCATCACGTGGAATTTCAATAAGCTCAATTTTTTCGAGTTGCTTTATACGGCTTTGCACCATGCTCGCTTTTTTTACATTGGAGCGAAATCGGTTAATCCAATCTTTGATTTCTGAAATTTCTTTTTGTTGATTTTTGTGAGCCTTACGTAATTGCTCCAGACGCGTTAAGTTCTCTTTCCAATAATAGGTGTAGTTTCCCTTAAAGCTATTAAGCATCCCTAGTTTTAATTCTAAAGTACGATTCGTTACAATATCTAGAAAAGCCTTATCATGAGAGATTAATATAATTGCTCCTTGATAGTGCTTGAGATACTGTTCCACCCAGTGCTGTGAAATAATGTCAAGGTGATTGGTTGGCTCATCTAATATGATTAATGATGGATTTTTTAGCAGTAATTTGGCTAAAGCGATGCGCATTTGCCAACCACCAGAAAATTCACCGGTATCACGTTCAAAATCAGTCGATTGGAAGCCCATTCCAATCAATATTCGCTCAATACGCGATTGCATCTTCTGCGGTTCGTAATTTTCAAGCTGTTGCTCCCATTCACCTATTGTATCAATTAAATCATAGTACTCTGGAGCCTCAGTATCCATATCTAGTAGCGCTGCATCGGCAGATTCTATTTTCTTTTGTAGCTCCAATAGATCTCCGAAAGCACTTTTTGCTTCTGCGAATAGAGTCTTCCCAGAGACATGGATGCCATCTTGAGGCAAATAACCAATAGATACATAATCGGGTATTTCGAAAGTACCTTGATCTGGTTCAATTTCTCCCATCAGCATACGTAGTAGAGTCGTTTTACCTGAACCGTTCGATCCAACTAGAGCGATTCTGTCGTGCGTTCCAATCACTCCATTAATCTTATTGTAGAGAACCTTTTTACCGAAATTATGTGTAACTTGATTAATTGTAATCATGATAGTCCTTCTCTTATAGCTCGCTCTTGTAGTAGGGTAATTTGATGAATCCCTTTAGTTCCTAGTGTAAGTAGCTCTTCAAGTTGTTTATGGCTAAAAGTTGACTCTTCTCCAGAACTTTGGACTTCTACGTATTGATCATCTCCAGTCATTACAATATTAGCATCTACCGAGGCGTCTTTGTCTTCTAAATAATTTAGATCGAGTACAGGGGTATCCTGGTAGATTCCCACCGATACTGCTGCTACTGAATTACTAAAGGGATTTTCTGTTAACTGTCCGCCGTCCATTAGTTTACCAATTGCTATTTGTGCAGCCACATACGCACCTGTTATTGAAGCAGTTCTAGTTCCTCCATCTGCTTGAAGTACATCGCAGTCTAACCATAAAGTTTTGCCACTAAATTTCTTTAAATCAAAAACGGCTCTGAGCGCGCGACCGATTAATCGCTGTATTTCTATAGTTCTTCCGTCCGATTTCCCCCGAGATATATCGCGAGTTTTACGCTCTAATGTACTGTACGGTAGCATAGAATACTCTGCGGTCATCCAACCTCCTTCGACTCCTTGTGCGCGCATCCAACCGGGCACACGATTGTCGACAGAAGCTGCACAGATTATACGAGTGGCACCGAAGCTAACTAGTACTGAACCAAGTGCGTGTGGAGCGATTCCTGTTTCAAACTGAATGGATCGTAGTTGGTCGGTTGCTCGTTTATCAGGTCGTGAGAATGAATTTGAATGTTTCATGGCTATGTCTTTTTAATTTTTATCGATATGTTTCTCTTGTTTTCATTTATTGCGATACTTAATACGATTACATTGTTGAATGTTTTTACTAAATTTATACTAACTTACTTCCATGAATATTGTTATCAAATTTCTTATAATGCTTAGTGTATTTGTCTATTCGCCGTTGGTACATGCGCACTGTCAAGTACCATGCGGCATTTATGATGACCACAGTCGAGTGCATACAATGTTAGAAGATGCGCAGACAATACATAAGGCCTGTGTCATGATTAACGAATTGGCGGTTCTTGAGGATGCTCATTCGAGGCAACAGTTAGCGCGCTGGGTAAGAACTAAGGAAGATCATGCAACAAAGATAATAACTATGATCAGTGAATATTATCTAACACAGCGAATTAAGCCTGCTCAAAATGATTATTTAGAGCGTTTAAACCTGCATCATGCGGTTATTCTTGCTGCGGTAGATGTAAAGCAGGATACTAGTAAGCAGAAAGCGAATGTATTAACGAATACGATACGAGCGTTGATGCGCTTTTATCCCCATGTTTAAGAGAACTCAGAAATTCTTAAGTTTCAGATCTTCTTGTTATGCAGATGAAAAGCTTTAAATCTTTCAAATCTTCGCGTCAAAAAGTTGATCCAATGTCACGAAAGATGAATCAGCACCAGTGGGAACAAGCTTATGATGCTTATTGTTCTTCTCGTCAACGTGTTAGCCAACCGCATTCTACAGATCGACTTGGCATTAATGGGGGCGTTAAGTCAAAAGGTCCTTCTCATCGACCCTCAGCACTTAGCTCAATCGGTGCACTACGTAATGAAATTCGTTCAATTTCCGCTTACTCGGAAATGCGAATAATAATTAATATACTCTGGTGGATTGCAATAGGTGTT
>JAKVCN010000079.1 GCA_022448585.1 Puniceicoccaceae bacterium
CACGCTCAGATTATGTACACGCAGTGATAAGCCCTAAAGTGGACGTATCCATTTATTCATTACAAAAAATTTAATATGCAATATAGGTATGTAAATAAGTGGGCAAGCGATATTCCCAAAATCGGCATTGACCTCGGTTATAGCGCCAAGCAAGCCTCTTGTGGATTTGCTTGCGAAGAAACCAAAGAAGTTGGCGCCCTGCAATTTGGTGCCTGCATAAATGCAGTAGCTGATCAAATCATACGGTACGGACCACACCATCTAATCTTGGAAGCAGTCCTCTCCACTTACCACCGAACGGACGGCAACCCTGATCTGCGCGGTTCATTCGAGAAAGGTCGCGGCTGGTATCACGGACCCGGAGTCAGTACCTTCGCTGCAGCACTTCGCTTCTTAACTGTACTAGATACGCTACTTCCATCAGCAATACAATTGCCAGTTACCGAGGGTTTTCTCAGCTATAAAGCAGCGCGCACTACGCACACCGATGATGCGCGACGCCTTATTATTGAATACAATAAAGCTGAGAGCTTTATCCCTTGCGAAGGAAGTAAGCCGGTTTGCGCCTTGATTAATGCAGCACCTAATATTCGTCGGTACAATCGCCCAAAATCAGAGCTATGCTAAGCCATGAATCGACTTGATTTGGCGAATGCATGCTATCTAGTTGAGACTGTTATTGCTTAAGCTCTATTTCATTCGTGCCACAAAAAAAAGAATTCATTCGTCTTGGAGGCATCCGCCAAAATAATCTAAAGGGCTTTGACTTAGATTTGCCTTTAGGTGAATTAACCGTGGTCACTGGACTTAGCGGAGCGGGTAAATCCTCGCTTGTTTTTGAGACACTTCACGCCGAAGGTCAGCGCCGCTATGTAGAAACGTTCTCTCCATACACGCGCCAATTTATGGAGCTACTAGACCGCCCGCAGGTTGATAGTGTAAAAAATATTCCGCCTTCAATAGCCATACAGCAGTCGAATACCATTAAGACCTCGCGTTCAACAGTCGGCACTATCACCGAACTGTGCGATTACTTTAAAGTATGGTTTGCTAACGCCGCCACGCTCTACGACCCAGCGACAGGAAAAGCCATTCGTGACGATAGCCCACAGAGCGTTTGGCAAACCCTACTCCAATCAAACCACAATAAAGAAGTGCTGATTTGTTTTGAGATACATAAGCCAGAGCAACTATCTTGGAAAGAGGTCTTACAGTCTCTAAATTCTCAAGGGTATACGAGGGCACTACGTAATTCGAACTCTTCAAAGCTGCGCAAGATTGAGCGTATCGATGCTCTCCTCAAAAATACACACGTTTTAGAGCCTGAGAATCGCTTGCTAATTATTCAAGATCGTATCACCAGGATTAATAGCGCTGCTCGCTCGCGCGCCATTGAAGGCATCGATCAAGCATTTCGTTACGGCAATGATCGCATTACTATCTTAAATGCTAAGCTAAAGACTATTACCTCCTTCACGTGCGGGCTAAACTCTCCGAAAACTGGAAAAGCCTTTCGCCCTGCTTCCCCTTCTTTATTTTCCTTTAATTCACCAATTGGAGCTTGCCCAGAATGTCGCGGCTTCGGCCGTGTGATCGAAATTAATGATCAATTAGTGATACCAGACAGCTCACTTTCGATTGATGAAGGGGCTATTCGGGCCTTTCAAGGAGATGTTTACAGCGAGAGTCTACGTGACTTGCAGCGCGCCTCGAATCGACTAAAGATTCGCACCCATGTTTCTTGGAGCGAACTCAGTGCGAAAGAGCGCTCATTTGTTCTTGATGGCGAACCCTCCTACCAAGAAGGCGCTAATCAGTGGTATGGTGTTCGCCGCTTTTTTTCCTGGTTAGAGAGCAAGGTATACCGAATGCACGTACGGGTCTTTCTCTCAAAGTTTCGCAGTTATAACACTTGTCCATCCTGTAATGGCGCGCGGCTGCAGCCTGAATCACTCTGCTGGAAGTGGCAAGAGTACACCCTACCAGAGCTTTACCAAAAAAGCGTTAGTGAACTCATACCCATCTTAGAGTCGCAAGTCAAAATCAGGCAGAACAGAAAGCGGCAAACTGAGCATGATTCCGCATTGGAGGGGATACTAACGCGCCTATCTTTTTTACGTAATGTAGGCCTTGGCTACCTAAGCCTAGATAGAAGCTCTCGAAGCCTTTCAGGAGGAGAAACTATGCGAGTTAATTTAACTGCCTGTCTGGGCTCTTCGCTTGTCGATACCTTATTTGTCTTGGACGAACCCTCCGTCGGCTTGCACGCCCGCGACATAAATCAACTCGTTCAGATCCTACGTCACTTAACTGATATGGGCAATACCGTTGTAGTTGTTGAACACGATGAGTCAGTCATGCGCGCCGCAGATAATATAATCGAGATTGGCCCTGTCCCCGGTGCTAGTGGCGGACAACTATGTTACCAAGGAAATTATCAAAGTATCCTTAAATCGGATACAATGACTGGAAATTATCTATCTGGAAGAGCAACCATCCCAACTCCTTCTAAGCGAAGAAACATCGCGGAAAATGCAAGTAGTCAACCGAATCTACCGACTCTCAGCGTATATGGTGCTAATAAACATAATATTAATGACCTGACTGTCCACATTCCCCAGCAGCGCTTTGTCTGCTTAAGCGGTGTTTCTGGATCAGGGAAAAGCACTCTACTAAACCAAGTGCTCTACCAAAATCTACTCGTGCTCAAAGGTCTCACTGTCGAAGATCCCGCAGCGATTCAAGACCTCGAGTCGAGTCTGCCCATCTCAGAGGTAGTGCTTGTCGATCAAAGCCCTGTGAGTAAAACCCCTCGATCTAATCCAGCAAGCTATTGCAAGGCATGGGATGAGATACGCAAGTGCTTCGCAAAGTTGGATGAAGCGCAGTCTGCAGGAATGGACCCAGGCCACTTTTCCTTCAACAGTGGCGAAGGGCGCTGCTCGGCTTGCTCGGGCCTCGGCTATGAGCGTATAGAAATGCAATTTGTCTCGGATTTATTTGTCCCTTGCGAGGTATGTTCTGGTAAGCGCTTTAAGCCAGAAGTGCTCGAGATCGAATACAATAAACGCAGTATCGCGGACATATTAGACCTCGATATTATTGATGCAGTGCAATTATTTAAATCGCATAATAAGATCGTACGTGCCCTACAGCCCCTCATCGATGTTGGACTTGGCTACCTAAAATTAGGACAACCACTAAATACGCTTTCTGGAGGAGAATCGCAGCGGCTGAAATTAGTCCGTTATCTCGGGCAGCTTAATACTGCTCGCACCAACACTGGAAGCATTTGCCCTCAGGCCGACCTATCACATGCCTTGATCTTAATCGATGAACCAACCACAGGCTTACACCGCGACGATGTAAAAAGGTTAATTAGTGTTCTACAAAGTTTGGTCGATGTAGGTCATTCGCTAATTGTCATTGAGCATAACCTCGATGTCTTAAAAGTGGCCGACTGGATCATTGAAATGGGCCCTGAGGCTGGCATACGCGGCGGCAGAATTGTCGCTGAAGGCACTCCGGGAAAACTAGCGAAGAGCCATTGCCCAACTGCAGTATATTTGCAAGACGCACTCAATAATAAGTCTACTCTCCAAGCAAATGCTATGCAAAGAACCACTCGTAAAAAAAAGAGTATTTCGACAGGTACTGGCAACACGCTGCGTGTACGCGGAGCGCGTGAGCACAACTTAAAAAATATAGATTGTACTATCCGCCACAAAAAAATGACTGTCGTAACTGGGGTATCCGGCTCGGGAAAATCATCCCTCGCTTTTGATATTATCTTCGCTGAAGGACAACGACGCTACATGGAATCGATGTCGGCCTATGCACGGCAATTTGTGGAGCAAATGCCACGAGCTGATGTCGATGAACTTATTGGCATTGCACCCACAGTAGCCATCGAGCAACGCGTTACTAAAGGCACGCGAAAGTCGACAGTGGCAACCATTACTGAAGTAGCGCAATACTTACGCCTGCTGTTCGCACGCATTGGCGTGCAGCACTCTCCCACGACAGGAGCAGCTGTAACAACTCAGACAGAGCCAGCACTGGCAAAACGCTTGCAACAGCTACTGAAGTCGTACCAAGCAAGCGCTTCCAAATTTAAAATTGGACGACACTCATTAAATACACTATACTTATGTGCGCCTCTAATTCGTGGTCGTAAGGGGCACCATGAGCCGCTTGCTAATTGGGCTCGCGACCACGCCTACCATCTACTTCGCATTGATGGGCAAGTTGTAGAACTTAGCGCATTTCGTAGACTTGATCGCTACGTCGAGCACGATATAGACCTAGTCGTCGGCGAAATAGCACCATCTACTAGTGTGCCTAACCAAATTCTCAGCAAGGCACTTGAGCTCGGCAAGGGCAGCGCATTTTTAATGACCACTAATGGCGAACTACTTTCTTGGTTTTCCACTAAACGCACCGACCCAACAACAGGAGAAGCGTTTCCTGAGCTAGACCCTAAACATTTCTCTTGGAACAGTCCACGCGGATGGTGTCCAACCTGTCGCGGTTACGGGAGACTCTACGACTGGATGGCGAAGGAGGAAGAATCTACCTTTGACCGTTTGGATGACTTTGAGAATGGCGATATTTGCCCTGACTGTCAAGGGTCGCGCCTCAATCAAGTCAGTTGTGCGGTTCGTTTACCGCTAAAGAACACTAAAGCGGTGACGAAAGTGTTCCTTCAGCACAGCATTAAAACAACCTGCTCGATCTGCCTGCCCGATCTTTTAAAACTAACTCCAAGCGAATTGCTCCAGATATTGTCTGAAATTCGTACCTCATCTCGATATAGTCCTGTAGTAGACGAGCTGTTACCCGAAATTCAAGAGCGTATGCGCTTTATGGAGAGCGTCGGACTAGGCTACCTTCAACTGAACCGAGCAACAGCTACACTGTCTGGGGGAGAAGCGCAGCGCATTCGCTTAGCCGCGCAGCTTGGCTCCAATCTTTCTGGTGTTCTCTATGTATTAGACGAGCCTTCTATCGGACTACACGCACGCGATAATGAAGCACTCCTTCTAATGCTCGAGCAATTACGCCAGCGCGGTAACACCTTAGTGGTGGTTGAGCACAATGAGGCAACCATGCGGCATGCCGATAGTATCATCGACCTAGGACCTGCCGCGGGTACTCATGGAGGGGAAATTGTAGCGCAAGGAACCTTATCACAGCTGAAGAAAAGTACTTCGTCTGTTACGGGTCATTATCTTCGTCAACCAATGCAACACCCTCTACGCAGCAGCCATCGAGATCTGCCGCCAGTATGGTCAGCGCGCAAAAAATTAAGTAA
>JAKVCN010000008.1 GCA_022448585.1 Puniceicoccaceae bacterium
TAGAATCTGGCCTTAAGCGTAATAGCATCAACAGCAAAGATGATACATTAATACGGCATAGTCTAAGCAGATCGGTAGACCTCTAGCGCGGCTAATGCAGCATCCTCTTCTGGTAATTGAACGCCATGCATTTTAAGTACTGATGTTAACGACGATAATGTTCGTAAGATAGCATCTTTACGGGCATTATATCCCATTGCTCCTATTCGCCATATTTTCCCATGTAAGGGACCAAAAGAAGTCCCGATTTCAATACCAAAATCATGAAGCATATCATGACGAACTGCTTCGGAATGAACCCCTTCAGGAATGTATACACCGGTGACATTTGTCATTTTAAAATCCTGATTGCCATACAGATTTAATCCAAGAGACTTGAGTCCTGCAACCATTGCTTTACTCGCAAGAGCGTGCCTATCTAAACAATTTTGCAGACCTTCTTCGAGCACACATCGTGCGCATTCTCTGGCGCAGTAAAGCATACTAGTTGCTTCAGTATGGTGATTGAGTCGCTCAGGACTCCAATAGGCCATAATCATAGCTAAATCAAAGTAATTGGATTGTATGCGAGATCCCGCTCCAGGCTTAAATCCATCAGGTTCTATGCCTTTTTCAACATGCCACCGCCGTTTGATNCGATNAGCAACTTCATCGGTCATGGTGACTGGCGCTGAGCCAGACGGNCCGCCCAAGCACTTTTGTAATCCAACCGTGCAAAAATCAATTTGATATTCGTCCACTGGTAAGGGATTGCCGACAAGTGATGCAGTCGCATCCACATAAGAAAGTACACCTCTCTCACGACATAAGCGACCAATATAATCGAGTGGTTGATTCATTGTTGTCGAAGTGTCACCCTGACAAATCGCAAGTATACTAGGCTTGTGCTGATCCAGTGCATCCGCTATCTCCTGTTCGGTAAAAATCTCTCCCCAATCTTTGTGTATTGGTATGACGGCAGCACCAACACGTTCCGATATCTCGGTTAACAAATGTCCAAAACGCCCAAAAACTGGTACCAGCACCTTATCACCTTTTTCAACCAACGATACTAGTGCGGCTTCAATCGCGGATCGACTGGTACCATCAATTAAAAAAGTCCAATGGTTTTTAGTTACAAATATCTGCCGATATAACTCCATTACTTCGTTCATATAATCTGTCATTGCAGGGTCATATTGACCTAAAAGATCCGCGCTCATGGCTCGTTGTACTCTCGGATCTGCATTTACAGGACCCGGACCCATCATCAATCGTGGCGGAGGGTTTATCTGGCGAAGATTTTTATGAATTTCCATACGTTTTAGTACACTATTTAAAAGATGAATACAAGTTCTGCTACTTTAATGATTTTATATACGCTATCATTTGAGTGACTTCCTCTTCGGAGAAGGCATCACCATACCCAGGCATTGCGGGTGCATAGCCGTAACTAACCTTGGCATTAGACCACAGAATTGACTCCCGTAAATAAGCGTCATCTGCGATAACACTAGAGCCAGAGGCAAGGCGACGCTCTGTCCCGTAGATTCCGACTAAAGATGGAGCAATTGAAGAAGATACGGATTGGTGGCATGCAACGCATCCTTTAGCCGCATAAAGCTTCTGACCTAGAAGCGCTTCTTCGGTAATCTGAATTGGCAGACCCTTATCATCTTTAACAACTGGGTCGGGAATAAACATTATCATTAGTACCGCTCCAACACA
>JAKVCN010000080.1 GCA_022448585.1 Puniceicoccaceae bacterium
GCGCGTACTCTCGATCCAACTCGTCTTATTTTGGACGAATCGGGCGGATGGGCAGATGGTGCACATTTCTATCTACCTCACTCAAAAGAACGTACATCCCTTAGTGAATTACATAGCTATGTGCGCGCTCCAGTAACTGAAAGACATTGGAAGCTCTATCAAAACTTAGGCAGCTCCGATCTCAAGGAAGGCAATACCCTTATTCAAGCAGGTGCGGGCTTATTCGTATCGGAATTTGGCTTTGGCGGCTTACCTGAAATAGAAGCTAATTGTAGCTTATTCGAAAAACAGGGAAATCCACTTCTACCTGCCTATCGCCAGCACCATAAAATACTTTATGATCTGCGCAGTGCTCTGGAGGTCTGCGCACTAACCAGCGCATTTCCAAACGTTGATAGTTTTTGCCGCGCATCCCAAGCGGTACAGGCTCGAGGTAATCGCCGCCAACTTGAAGCTCTCCTAGCTAATGAAAATGTTTCAGGATATTGTATACATGCCTTTACCGATGGTGACTGGATTCTAGGAGCTGGATTAATCGACAATTGGCAGCGACCCAAAGCTGCCTATCACTCGATTGCAGCAGCTAACGCACAATCCGATTTATTCTGCTTCCCGCTTCAGCGAAACGTAGACTACGGGGTGTCTATCACTTGCAAAATGGTATGGCGTGACACTCAAAAACCACCTCCAGAATGTATACAATTAAGTAACCACCAAGTGAAGTGTACAATAAGCGAAATAAATTGGAGCGAAACACTTAATTTTATCCGTGCGAAAATCACAATACCAAGCGATCTACTACATCCTGGATACAATCAAATACAGATGAAAATCATTGATACTAATGAAGTGAACCCTACCACTATCGAAGTCGAAGTTTACGCAGTAGAAGAGTCACCAACAGAGCAGGTACAGCGCTTAGTAGTCTACGACCCAGATGCGAGTGTTTCCAAGTGGCTAGCTGATAATAGCTATAAATATACCGAACTACTCGAATGGGACAACAGTACTGAGCCTATCGTGCTGCTATTCGCCGCAGAAGATGTCAGTTCGGAAGACCATCTAAATCTTGTGAATAAAGCACTCCACCAGATTAAAAAACACTCTGGTTCGGCAATATTTATTGAACCCCCAGCTAAACGTGCGTCACCTTTTATGCTTAAAGAATACGAGGCAAGTATGAGTATTCCGGTCGAAAAAAATAAACTACTCACCTCTGGTACTTTCCCATACAAATTAACAACTCGACCTTCTTTCTCTTTTTGGGAATCCAGTATGCATGTAGCCAAAAAGCACCCTATTTTTAAAGGCCTGCCCCAAGATTGCATGATGGATGAACCCTACCATGAAGTAGCTCCCGTAGAGAGTTTTTACCAAATCGATGCAGAAGAGGCACCTGCGCAAACCATTACTTGGTTTCGACCTGAAGACAAAGATAAGGTCAAAAAGCGCACGTATTTAGGTGGAGAGGACCTGTGGCATGGCACAGATGTTGCCATTAAAAAATATGGCACCGGTCACATTATTTTAAGCACACTCATCTTGCGTAGTAAAGTCGGACATGATCCAGTTGCTAACAGTATTCTGAGTAACATTATTAATTACGCAGAACGTTTAATCGACTAACAAAGAAAGCAGTAACAATAAAAATCGAATCGTACAAAAAATATCATAATGGAATTCCCAAACCAACATCGAGACTCGAAGAAAAAAAGCGCACTCCCCTTAAAAGAAAAAATCGCATTTGGTAGTGGTGAATTTGCAAACCGATATGGGGAAAATGGAGTCAATGACATTGCTACTCCCGTCTATAATATAATTTTAGGGCTTAGTCCGGCAACTATCGGCCTTGTGCTAATGCTAATGCGTCTCTGGGACTCTATCACCGATCCTATTATGGGCTGGTTCAGTGATAACTGGCGCAGCAAATCGGGCAGACGTAAGCCATTTCTATTATTTGGATCTATTTTAATGGCGATTTCCTATCCACTCATATGGATGGCTTCGCCAGATTGGACTGAGCAAACAAAATCAATCTACTTTATCTGCTTCGCGCTAATCTTTTTCACAACTTATACGATCTACTCGGTGCCCTTTCGTGCACTAGCAACCGAGATGACACCAGACTATGAGGAACGAACAAATATTCGCGTTTATTCTGCGTTTTTTAATAAGCTCTTCATGTTCATGTTACCCTGGATATTCCCACTATCTCAGAGCCAGCTCTTTAACGATCCCGTCACGGGAATACGCACATTAGCAGGATTCTCTAGTTTGCTAATTCTTATTTCTGGTATTGTATGTGCTAAATTTCCACAAGAGCGGTACCACAAGGTTGCCCTTCAGCAAGAAAAGATAAAACTTATACCAAGCTTCTTATCTCTTGTAAAAGATCCATCATTTTTACTACTACATGGAATCGGTGTCTTTCTATTAAGCAGTATCTTGCTCGTGGCTACCTTCGGCCTCTACGTAAATATGTTTTACGTATGGGAGGGAGATGTTGCTGGCGGATCTAGGTACTTTGCGATATCACAAAACATACTTCAAGTACTAGGCATTATAATGCTAGCAGTTATTTCAAAGTTCTTAGTAAAGATTGAGAAGAAAAAGCTGATATCACTTTCCTTGGGTCTAGCATTACTTGGCAGTCTCGCACGTTGGTTTACTTACAACCAAAACATACCAGAACTACTCTTTATCGACCCCTTCTTTTTTGCGCCAGCATATACTGTATTTTGGGCTATATTTCTGTCTATGCTTGGCGATTACTGCGATTACGATGAATTCAAAAACGGTAAAAGGCGCGAAGGTGTATTTAGCGCAATTAGTGGATGGATCATGAAAGCGGGCAGTTCACTTGCCTTTGGAGCATCCGGCATACTGCTTGCATGGACACACTTCAGTAAAGATTTAGGCGGAGAACAACCAGATGGTACACTCTTAAAAATGCGCCTGCTACTAATTGGACTCCCAGTGCTCTGCTTACTTCTTGCGATTGCATTCAACACTCTGTACCCACTATCAAAAGCACGCATGCAGGAAATACGAGAAACGCTAGAAAGCCGCCGAGGTAAGATCTAAATAGTAAAATAACATGCATGCTATATTTTTAGTTTTAGTGCTCATGATCACTCCATTTCTTACGATCAGAGTAGAACATAACTGCATCCATACAAATTTACTACAGATTAACACTGTGGCGCCAAAAGCGGCACTGTTTAGCTGTCCATCGCCAATGAATGCAGCATATAACGATACTTCAACATTCTCGCATTATCAGTCAGTCAACGATAATTTAGGTGGATCCTGCGGGCGAAGTTTTTAAGCTTCTCACAACCATTGGGTGCACTACTTAAAGATTCTACTACTTTTATGAATTCATTCAGACTTATTCAATGTATCCTTAGTATTTTCTTAGCGATCGATTGCATACCTTTTACTGCTGCAAAGCCTGCATCGCAACCCAATGTTGTATTTATAATTTGCGACGACTTAAATGACTTTAGCTCTGTATTTGGTGGGCACCCGCAAGCTATAACTCCTAATATGAGCCGCTTAGCTAAAAGTGCAGTAACTTTCCAAAATGCTTATACCAACAATCCAGTCTGTGCTCCTTCTAGAGCTAGCTTGTACACAGGCATCTACCCACACACTTCAAATAATCTCTTCTGGGCAAAATGGTATGAAAACCCAATTCTTAAAAATTCCAAAACGATGATGGAGTTTTTCCGTGAGAATGGCTACCGGGTGATCGGAACCGGCAAGAATGAACACCACCATCGCGCAACTGACTGGGATTTTTATAAAGCAAAGACCGATTACGGGCCTTACTGGTCAAGGGGAGGCAAAGATCGCTCCGCAAACCCGTGGGTTCCACACCCGTTTGCAGATATCGGAGCTATCGATGGTTCTTTTGGCCCACTTCGTATGGATTATAAGAATCAGCCAAAAGGCGCCGGGTGGAAATATCGTTGGGGGAAAGAACGACTGCTAAATTTTGACAACTCAAACAGTCGTGATCGCACGCCCGATGAAATGAATGCGCAGTGGGCAGCAGATACACTCAAAGAGCACAGTACAGCAAACTCTTCACAGCCACTTTTTATGGCAATTGGTTTCGTGCGCCCGCATACACCACTGCACGTACCACAGGAATTTTTTGACCGCTTTCCAAAAAACGATTTAGAGCTCTACGGGGTACTCATGGATGATGCCTCGGATACCTATCTTAAAACCGCTGATCCCTCCGATGGCAAAGGTATCGATAAAGGCTACTACTACTATCAACTTCTGGAAGAATCGTACGGCGAAGCCGAGGCGGGAGTAAAAGCATTTTTGCGCGCTTACCTAGCCTGCGTTGCAGCCGTAGATGCTTGCATTGGCACCGTGGTCGATGCTGTCGATCAAAATGGATTGAGCGAGAACACAATCATTATCGTGACCAGTGATCATGGATGGGATATGGGACAAAAGGGGTATATCTTTAAAAATACTTTATGGGAAGACAGTGCACGCATTCCCTTACTTATCCGGGCTCCTGGTGTTAGCAAAAATGGCTATTCAAGCAATCAGCCTGTTTCACTGATTGATCTATACCCTACTCTGGTTGACCTCTGCGACCTGAGAGGTGACACTCGTAAAAATAGCCGAGGCGCACCACTTGATGGCTATAGCATGCGCCCCTTACTTAGCAATCCGCAAGCAGGACAATGGGAAGGACCAAAGGGCGCTCTTACCATGCGCTTTGCAGGACCAAACAATGATAAAGTACCTGCAATGCAACATTGGGCTTACCGCACGGAGCGTTACCGCTACATCATTTATAATGATGGGAATGAAGAGCTGTATGATCATCATAATGATCCGAATGAATGGTACAATCTTGCACTCCAACCAAAATATACTGCGCTTAAAGCTGAGTACAAACAGGCCATATTTGAGCACTTTCCCAGTGAGGAACATAGCCAAAAGCTCAAAGAAAAAGCTGCTAAACAGGAGCAGACTAAAGCAACACTCTGGAAGGATCGTTATTTTAAGAGACACCCATCTGCAGATACTAATGGTGATGGCGTTCTTAGTTGGCCCGAATTTCAGCAGCACAAAAATAATACCTGATTCTATTTGATCATGAGAAAAGAAATAGTACTAAGCAGCAGTATTTTGCTTTGTGTATTAATGTGTATCAATCTGTTTACGCTAGTGGCACAGTCATATGGAAAACAGCC
>JAKVCN010000081.1 GCA_022448585.1 Puniceicoccaceae bacterium
TTACTCCTGGCTCTTGAGCAATATCAATAAGGTCAGCTAAACCTAGGTTTTGCACCTGCCAGGCACTATTCCAATCTCTTGTGTTATCCCATTTTCGGTAAAATCCTTCTTGTGTGCGTTGTAGGTGGAAATCCTCTGGAACCATTCCAGGGTAAATTTCTATCGATGTAGATTCGTTATAGCCGGGTATGTCAAAAGCCCGGTGATTCATTATGTTATCAAAATAAACTCTTATTCCAAAGCGGTGCGCGATCTTAACAAGCTCAAGCAGCTCGGACTCATTACCGTATCGAGTACGAACTGTATTTCTTTGATCTTTACTTCCTATATCAAATGGATCCCACATATCATATCCAACTGATAAGCCTCCTGAACCTTTAGTTGGGGGCGGTAACCAAAGTGATGAATAACCTGCTTCGGCTAATTCTGGAACCTTACGAGTAATTTCGCTCCAACTTGTGTTAAAGTATTGTAGCATTGCCTCGGCTGATGAGTCTTGACACGCGCATAACCACAAAAGCAGCAAATGGAACCATTTTTTAATTAATCGCATTGAATTCAAATGAGTTGGCTTGCTTACGAATACGTCAAAGATTTCGTAGGCTAATTCATAAAAATAGCTAGTATGTATTACTATGAAAACCTTCTTCTTTTCAACAGTCTAGTGGATGTAAGTATATTAGAGTCTATACTTTACAAAATATTTATTAAATTAATTAATTCAATTATATTGTCTGATAAGCTTACTGTCGACAAAAGGTTTAGTCCAAGTCTATTTTTGATTTTTATTTAAGCATTAATATGTCTACTTCTAGATCAGTCCGTCCGAATATGCAGCAAATCGCTGACGCTGCGGGCGTAAGCAAGTCCTCTGTATCATTAGCATTACGTAATGATCCAAGGCTAGCTGAGGATACTACAGCTCACATCCAAAAAGTAGCAAATGATATGGGCTACTGCAGAAATCCGATTGTCGACAACTTAATGTCGCAATTAAGATTGAGTAGTCGATCAAGTTTTTTAGCCAACATTGCCCTATTAAATTGTGCTCCATTTGAGGATTTAAATTCCAATCATACTTTTCAGCGCTTAAGGAAGGGGGTATATGATCATAGTCAAGAGCTTGGTTATGGAGTAGAGGAATTTTGGTTACAAAGACCTGATGTGAGGCCACAGCGTATAAAGCAAATTCTTGATGCGAGGGGAATAAAAGGATTAATTTTAGTAGGAATTCTGAAAGCGGAGGATGTTTACGATGTAAATTTCAATGACCTTTTGAATACTTTTGCGACATCAGTGATAGGTACATCTCTCTTGGATAAATCGATTAGTTGCGCGACTAATGACCAGTACCTAACTGCCCGTCGTGCGACTCTTAAGGTTCTTGAAATGGGATATAAGCGACCTCTATTGCTCATGCCTAAACAAGTAGATACTTTGCTAGAGGAGAAGTTCAGTTCTGGATATTATAGTATCGTGCGTGGCATTCCTACAAAAGATCAATTGGAAGCTATCGATTTGGATCTCTCAAAAATTGATAGCATTGTTAGACGGATTCGAGAGATTAAGGCGGATGTCATTATTACGAATAGTGACGACATGTATGGGCTACTCGAAAATACACCATTTGACATACCTCAAGAACTGGGATTAGTCCATCTTGATTGGCATCCGGGAACTGAAAAATGGGCAGGAATGCGCCAAAACCACAGAGTTGTAGGTCGCGCAGGTGTTGATATAGTTGTAGGACAGCTAAACCGTAATGAATTTGGTGCTCAAGAACATCCTCTAGTTGTTGAGGTTGAGAGCACCTGGGTCGACGGTCCTAGTGTTAGCAAAGTTAGATAAATTAATTATGCAAAAGTCACCACAGTAGTAAGGTGCACAATGATTCTCTACGATCTTAACTATAGGGTGGTGAGTTATAACTAAGCTAGATAACAACTAAAACCAAAATAATATTGGTATAGTTGTTACCAACTATTTACGTCTTAAAGCGACGAATAGAATCGATATGAAGCCAAAAAATAGGCTTATCGACGAAGATTCTGGTACTACAGTAAATGTAGATACATAGTTATTACTTAGATTGCTGTCGTAAGCGACGCCACCCCACGTAGCTGTTGCAGAAGCATAGGTAACAATCCGGTACGTGCCTGCATCCATAGCGTGACTGTTAAGCAAGTTTACTGCGCTTTCTTCAGTATTGCTACCATTTACATCAGTTCCCCACTGTTCATCGTTACCATCAAACGATTGGTTGTTGTATGAGACAAGACCATTAAATAGTGAATTAGAGTAGGTAGTGTCTGAATCAGCATATATGTTGTACGATAACCCAGCGTTAGCTACATTATCTCCACCGTTGTTGCCGGGCCAAGCTTTGATTTGTCCACCTAACCATAAGGTGTCTTGAAAACTACCTAAATTAGCGTTATGCAAATCTTGTGCCTGTGCACTTCCTCCCATGTCATACCAAGTTGGTTCAGAAACTGTTGATGAGCCTGATACGTAGGCATATCCATCCCAAACCGTTGGTTGAGCAATCAGAAAACTTCCAGATAATAGAAGTAGTATAAATAAGGGTAGGAACTTCATTGAACTTTTTTATAAAATACTATGTGTCGTATATGGTGAATCTTTTTTGAATTAGACAGTTGAATAATTAATGATAAATACGTGTAACGTGATGTATTAATTGTTTCTTTTACATTTATATATACCTAATTTACAAGTGAATCTTGTATCTATAATTGATTTATAGTACTAAGATACCTCATGTTTGTATATGCCTCTCTTAAATTACATAAGACTCATAACTAACTCTAATAAGCAGTCTGCTCCAACTGGGTTCACACTTATTGAATTATTGGTAGTAATTTCGGTAGTATTCATTCTATCTGGTATTACTTTTGGTATATCTAGGGGCGTTCAGAATGCGCAAGCTCGTGCTCAGGCTAAAGCAGAACTTGCTGTAATAGCGCAAGCACTAGAATCATTTAAGGCATACTATGGCGATTATCCTTGGCATGATTCTGATGATGCTAACTACCCAACACCATCCGATGGCGAAATGACGAATACCATGCTTTTGTATGCGCTGACCGGTCGCATGAATATGCAGACAGATATCAATGGATCAATAATCATTAATAAAATTTCAGATAGTCTTGATAATAATATAGTTATAGATAATAAAAAATTTATTGATATCGATAAATTTTCCCACAGCGGAACCGACCGGGAGCCCAACCAGCTGCTTGATCCTTGGGGTAATCCTTATATTTATTGGTATAAGTGGGAAAACAGTAATAATAGTTGGGATGTTTTTGGATTCCATTTATATTCCACTGGCCCAAAAGGAAGTGTCGCCAACAATCAAATTAAGTCGCAAATAGATCTTAGTACTGGGGTTTTAGGGAGTCGTTTTAGAGAGATAGTAAACGAGTCTGGTGTAATTTTTGCTGGTGAATGAGTGATTAGTTATTTCAACTGTTGAAGTTGCCTATGGTTTTATTTTCTAATGCTTAGAATTAATGTGTGTATTAAATATTATGAATAGGTTTTTTTTATTTTTACTGCTAAGCATTTCTACTATCTCAAAGGGATTTGCTCTATTCTCTAGCGACGTAGCATCCGATTATGGGTCGAACTGGAATACAGGCGATAATAACGGTTACGGTTTTAATGCGTGGGACTTGAGTAATAGTAACAATGATGGTGAAACTGTCTTTGCAGGCTGTTTCATTGGTGACTCAACCTCTGGAGCCGCAAATATCAATACTGGTACAAACCAGTCATTTGGTCTTTTTGCCAATCCAGCAGGAGCCTACATCACTGCGGCTAGAGGCTTTTCATCGAATTTGTCAGCCAATGACCAATTTGATGTTAAATTAGCCTTAAACTTTGATAATGGTAATAAGGGATTTAATTTACGCAATGGAGTCACAAACGTATTTGGATTTAACGTTAGCAATGGAGCCAATATAAACTCGGTATTTACTAATAATGCGATTACAGCACAATATGATTATGGAGGAGACGCTTTGATAAATGCAGTTGTTCAAATCACTAGCTCGAACAGTCTTAGCTACGAAATTTCACGTACTTCCAATTTAGGCATTCAAGGAATACTCTATTCAGGCACCATTACCGACATCAATGTTAGTATCGATAATGTTGAGTTTTATGTAAGCGGAACGGATGATGGATCAGCGCAGAATAATCTCTATTTTAATTCGCTTCAAGTTACTGAGGTACCTGAGCCTGCACATATTAGCTTTATACTTCTATTTTCTGCAATGGTGCTGACTCTTCTTAGACGTCGTTTGGATTAATTTCGTTCGCCAAAGATCCAGCTATTAAATATTTATTTTTTCTTTAATAATATCCAAATGCCTCTCCATCGAGAAGCTTAGGAAAGTTATCATTACTAATTGAATCAAGATCCTGACGGGAAAAATCTTTAAGCTTAAAGATTGGCAAGATTGGGCGACCTTCATCTGTTTGCTCGTACTGTATTCCTTTTTTTTCTATAAAAAGATAACAGGCAAATTCTCCGCCAGGTATTTCTCCAATTATAATATTTAGGTCAACTGGTTTACCAGCTGGTAAATCAAACCAGTCGCCATCAGTCAGCTTTGGCAAGTATTCTGAAACTGGCGGCCCGTCAAAACGTGGATTTTTACTTGGCCTCCAGCCACTGGGGTTCGATTCAGTGAAGCCAGCAGAGAGAACTATATTACTGTCTACACCAACTATTAAAATATCATCAGCAGTACCAACAAATCGGTATTTGCCCCCTGTCATTGATCGAAATTGCCCTTTGTATACAGCCACCCAATTATTTGGCTGTACAATGCTTTCAACGCCGTATGCTTTTGGTGCTTCGCTAGCTGGCATTATTGGAATATAAAAATGCGTTGCATGTAGTTTCTGTTCAGCATTAAAGCATTTTCTAAACTCTCTGAGCTTAAAATTACTTAAGTAGTCTTTACCTAATTCTAACCAACTAGCATTAACAGTATCTTCTCGATATTTGTCCTGTTTCAAATCAATAAATGTGCCTTCCATCGCACCAGCTAAAGGCGCGGTATTACCAAACAGGGTTGCAAATCCAATTTCTCCATTACCAATTCCAGATCCTAAGC
>JAKVCN010000082.1 GCA_022448585.1 Puniceicoccaceae bacterium
AAAGACATTCCAGAGATTAGGGAGCTAATAGCGATGGCAAATTAATTGGTAAATATAGTACTTTAATTGACCACGGGTATCTTCTGACTAGTATATTTAATCTATCTTCTAGCTCATAAAATGAGTAACTATGCCTAATATAAGGATGAGTACTTAGATAGTTATAGAAGTTTATAGTAGTTAGAACTTCTAGAGTAATTTATAAGACCATACCTTTAAGATTTGCTACAATCTCTAAAAAAGGAATAAAAACATTGTTAATTAAATCAACTTACAGCTTAACAACTATATACCCAAACAGTTAAAAATGTTCGTCGAGTGGCTTTGACATAATAACGAATACAAGATATCATATAATATGACTAATCGACAAATAAATTGTTGGATACAAGAAGACACTTACCAGCTTATTGAAAAAAGAGCAAAAAAGTCGCACCTTAAACCCTCGGCATATGGGGCTATGATTCTAAATTATTGGGCTGAGAAGCAAGAGGCATTGACTCCCGTCGAGCAGGAGTTGAAAGAACTACGGGATCAAATTAAAGAATCTAAGTAAGTTCTACGCTAGTATTTATATATCGCCAGCGACTGGCTTGCGCGACGCTATACTGGTATTTACGCGCGTGCTCTCGAATCAAAAATGGCAAATTCCAAGACTTTTCCAGTGTGAACGTAGGCTCTAGATAATTGCGCAGTCCCGCAAAAGAATCTTCTGCGCCATCACCAAGCCAGCTGCCGCGTTTAGTATAGGCTTCTAACCAAGTAAACGGTGTGGTGATGAATAGCTGACCGCCAGGCTTGAGCAGTTCGCTTACGCGATTGAGGAGCAAAGAGGGCTCGGGTAGACGGCAAATTAAGTTACACGCGAGCACGAGATCGAATTTGCCCAGACTACTTCTTAAGTACTGCGCATCACCCTGCTCAAACTGAACACGGGATCGATCAATTGAGGGATCAATGTTTATATCAATCTGTGTAACAGTAGAGCCTTCATCGAGGCGCTCCGCAGTGTGTACACCGTTCAGCTTAAGGTGATTTGCCGCATCAACAAAGCTCTGAGAGTAATCGATACCAATTACTTCTTGGCATGTGCGAGCTAGTTCGAAGCTGGAGCGCCCGACCGCACAACCGAGGTCTAACGCTCGCGCACTTTTCGGCAGAGCCACATAATCCGGACCTTCTAGTGCACAGCGCTGAGGGAACCCCAGCGCATCAATTGCTCCGAAAGAGTATGGGAACTGCTCCTCGTCGCTAGCGTAGTGGAACACCAGATATTGGTGCAAAAGCTCATCGGATTCGTAAGGATTCAAAATGGCGCAGGTTTCGTTCGGCGAGTGCAAATAATAAAACACTTTAGCTGCCGCTGGGCGAGCGCCCTCTTACACATTGGCAGACAGTTCAGACTCGAGGCACTCTACCATAAATGCTGCTGGCTTATAATTCTCAATAAGTACCGTAGACTTGCCTTGTTTAAACATGCGCGCTTGTTGCAATCGTATCTCAGGTGTTTTGTGAGGAGCATATAGTACATCATCATGCGATGCATTAATATGCTCTTTAAAAAGGTCTGGAGTGATAGTACCACCGAGGTGATCATCTCGACCGGTCGCGACATGTATAGTCCCTAATATCTTCTCATCTTGTATATCTCTACCTGAGAAAGGCAGCACTTGAGTACCAAACCCTAATTCACCAATAGCTCCAATCATCGGGTCATCGGCGAGTCTAGCATTGTGGGCTTCAATTTCAGCATAGTCTCCATACACAAACTGTGACTTAAAGATCTTACCGTCTTTTACGTGCAACAACCCTATCGTACTTTCATCGTATTTAAAGGGGAATACACCATCTGCACTTTCGGGTACGAAATACACTTCGCCCGCCGGTAAATTGGCCACATCTGGCTTGCCAGGAGGGCATAGGCCATGGCTTTTCTGAGCCTCTTGACCATTTGTATGCAGCACTAATGTGTAGGAAGATCCCTCCACTTCGAAATCAATTTCAAAGCGATCGGCACAAGTCAGCCCCAGGCGTAACTTTTCAGCATCTACGCTAACATAATCATAATCTACGGACAATCCTGTATCCAGAATAATTTGGTTTAAGCCATGAAGTGTTGCGCCACGAAAACCAAACTCTTTACACTTAGCAGTGAGCGGTGCCGTCGCTGAGAATGTAGACACCACTAGTATAATGTCGTACTGTGTATAAATGTCCTTATCGAGGCTAAGCTGCTCACCAGCGGGATTGAAACAAGCATCTTCCATATCAAGGTTACTTCCACCGGTTTCCTTGTAAGCGAAAATTTCTCCACCCTTCCAGTTCATCGCCTCCAGGACACCGGACTTAAAACCTTTGTAAAAAACCTCATAGCCATAATTTTGAATCGATAAAGTAGGATCGCCCAAAAACCGAAACTCTTGGATGTCAGACGGTGTTGGTAGGTCTATAAGTACACAAACACGTTCACCATTACCACTGCCGAAGCAAGTCGTTAGTAAATTTGGCAAACTAAAAGACGGGTATGTGCGCTCGCTAGCGTTTAATTGATACTTTTTAACAGGTAATGTGTCGTTATTCATAATGACCAGAAATCTTTTTTTTTAAATCAATGCAAGAATGTACTTAAAAGTATAAGCTCTTGTTATTGTGGTGTAGACATATTTTAATAAATAATCATAGCTTTAGCGAATACAATGAAGCGTTTTATTGATATTTTTCTGTCCCTATTTCTTATCTGTCTGTTAGCACCTGTAATTTTAGGGCTGTGCACCTTACAGTTAATTATTTTCGGCAGGCCATTATTCTTTAGCCAAAAGCGTGGAGGATACCGCGGGCGACCCTTTAGAATTTTTAAATTTCGTACAATGCATGTGGGTCAGGCAACCGATGCTGAGCGTATTACTAGGTGGGGTCACTTTTTACGGAACAGTAGCCTAGATGAAATTCCCGAGCTATGGAATGTACTCAAGGGAGACATGAGCCTAGTGGGCCCTCGCCCTTTACCTATACAGTACCTGGAACGCTATTCTCCGGAGCAAAAACGTCGCCATGATGTCGTCCCAGGACTGACTGGATGGGCACAAGTCAATGGCCGTAATTGCCTAACATGGGAAAAGCAATTCGAGCTGGATTGTTGGTATATCGACCATCATTCTTGCTTGATCGACCTAAAAATTATGGCTATTACAGTTTACAAGGTTATCAGTCGTAAAAATATATCTGCTCCAGACTCCGTAACGAGAAGTGAATTTTTTGGCAGTAACTCTCCCCGTAATAAATCACTGTAGTAAATGCCAGATCGTATCGAAATCGAAGCCCTTGTTCTAAAGTCTGTCAGTCAACTAGCTGAAGACTTTGAAATAACTGCCTTGGAAAACCCTCAGTTAAACAGCCCACTCTATGGAGAAGGTGGCGCGCTCGACAGTATGGCATTGGTTAACTTAATTGCCGATATTGAAGAAGCAGTAGCCGAAAGCTACAAAGCTAATATAGTACTTGCAGATGATAAAGCTATGAGCGCACAGCGGTCTCCTTTTCGCACTGTTGATAGCCTTATTGATACACTATTAGAACGCATCCAAAGTAAAAATTAATGAGGACGATCGTTATTACTGGCACCAGAAAGGGTATCGGCAAAGCAATTGCTGAGCACTACCTAGCTGAAGGGTTTGAAGTCATTGGTTGTAGCCGAGGCAACGCAAGTATTAAGCACGCCAACTATCAGCACTTCTCGCTCGATGTGAGCGATGAAGAAGCTGTTATAGATATGGCTAGGGCGATTCGAGAGTCCCATGGAAAAATTGACGCGCTACTAAATAATGCAGGGATTGCTTCGATGAACCATGCACTGTTGACTCCAGGCGAAACAGTCAGTCGCGTTCTTCAAACCAATGTAGTCGGCACGTTCCTATTTTGTCGAGAGATGACGAAGCTTATGCGCAGAAGTAGCGCGCCACGCATTGTTAATTTTAGTACTGTAGCGCATCCCCTAAACCTTGAAGGTGAAGCTATATACGCTGCTAGCAAAGCTGCTGTAGAGAGCTTAACTAGGATTCTCGCGCGTGAGCTTGCTGAGCTAAAAATAACCGTCAATGCTCTCGGACCAACCCCGATTGACACAGACTTAATCCGTGGTGTACCACCAAAAAAGATGCAAGCGCTCATAAACCGACAAGCGATCACACGACTTGGAGAAGTCCGTGATGTCTGCAATGCCATTGACTTTTTCCTTCAAGCAGAAAGTGACTTTATTACTGGTCAAATCCTCTATCTAGGTGGGGTAAGCTAAAAGTGGACTGGATCGAAGAGAGACTGGTAAATTTTATCGATCAAACTGCTTGCATTGAAGGGCAACGTAACTGGCTTTACAGTGACCTTCAGAAATACGTTGGGTACTTAGTTGAAACGCTAAGCTCTTGCGGAAGTCAATCCGTCGTCGCTATCCAAGCGAGTCAAACAATTGAGGGCATAGCCGCTCTTTTAGCTATTCATAAACTCAATTTAATTGCTCTACCTTTAGGCCCTGGTTTGTCACCCAATGACTGCATCCAATCAATGAAAGTCGCCGCAGCAGACTATCATTTAACCTTTGATCGAGGGGTCGCTAAGCTCGTTGAATACGATACTTGTAGGCGCCCTACTTTATATAAAAAACTCTCTGGATCTGGCTTGGTTTTACTAAGCAGTGGAACTAGCGGTTCCCCAAAAGCTATGTTGCATAGTTTAAAAGCATTACTAGATCGCTATAAAGAGATACCATCGCGCACTGAGCGCAGCCTTCAACTACTTTTGCTCGATCATATTGGAGGGTTCGACGCAGCATTTCGCTCCCTTTTTGCTGGCTCCACTCTAATTATTCCAGACCAGTTAAGTCCTGAAGCAGTAGGTCGTGCAATTGAAGCCCACAAGGTCACGGTTCTACCTACTTCTCCAACTTTTTTAAATCTACTCCTCCTAAATGGGATACCACATCGATATGATTGTAGTTGCTTGAAAGTCATAGCTTATGGCGCGGAGCCCATGCCAAGTACTTTACTAAAACGCTTAACACATCTATTCCCT
>JAKVCN010000083.1 GCA_022448585.1 Puniceicoccaceae bacterium
GCAGGATTTTGAGCCATTGCACTACGCGCTAAAAAAGCAGGCGCAAATCCACTAAATGCCATAAAGCCTATACCGCCAGCGCCTCGCATAAACTCGCGCCGAGTTAGGGGTAGATTTGTCTGAGGTGTATTCATCGAATTAGCAAAGATTGTAGGCAGGTGATTGTAATAATGCAATGATAGCGTTACGAGCACGGTAGAGTGCCCCTTGACTCTTTGGATCGCCGATTAAACGACTCAAATTTTCAACATAGGCTTGCTGCGATAGTTCTGTTATAAAAAACCGGCATAATTGCTCTGTAAGTGCTTCGCCATCATTTTTTAGCATCGGTCTAAGTCGCTCATTAGAAACTAGAAAATTACCCTTATTAGCCGCACGCGCATCTGCCAGCGATTTTTTCTGATTCCCGTTCAAGCGCTCTTCATTAATTGAGCTAAATAAATAATTCACGATTTGGCGGCGAGCGCTGACAGTCGTTGAATTAATCCATTTTTCTCCATAAAGCCAGCCACGTACGTTTGGAGGATTGTATAAGTTTTGCCCCATCGCTAGCATTTGCCTGATTAAGGGCCCTTGTAAGGGGATGATATCAAGGTTTAAGTCCTGGCACAGCCCCATGTAAAAATGAATTGGGCTTTTGACCATGTTACCTCTGTAAGCAGGATGAAAAAAGAGCCGACTTTGAAAGACCGTATCAATCAAGTAGCGGATTTCAAAATTATTGTCTGCCCATAAATCACCGAGCGCTATTATATAATCATCGTGTGGGAGCGCTCCATCGGTGAGATAGAATTTTAACAGCTCTCGAATAAAGAAGGTGCGAGCTGCAGGCTGCTCAAAGGCGATGTCAATGACTGCATCTCCTCCCCAATTACCACTCTTTCCAAACACAGTCTTCTGTCCGTTATCGTGGAAGCGTTTGTGATATACGTATTCAGTTTTTTTTCGTAGCCGATAGCCAGTAAAAGCGCGGGCGGCCTCTTTAATGTCGTTCTCGGTGTAGTGACCTTCGCCTAGTATAAATAATTCAAAGAGCTCCCGCGCAAAATTTTCATTTGGTTTTTTTGCAGTATTTTGGGCTAGATCTAGGTAAACAATCATGCCTGGTTCGCGGCTGATATTTTTGCAGAGCTGAGGGTAGTTTAAAAAAACACCTTCTCGGAGAGCATTTTGGAAGGAGTATAAATTTGGCGCGTCTTGTACCTTACGTTGATCAATCACAAAAATATCGTGTAAAAACAGTACAAACTTTTCTTGCGCGCTGTTTTCCTCAGCTCGCGCGTGATCATACCATTTCATTGTAAGCTCACGATAGAATTTATTATTATCACGATTTTTCTTCTGCTGTCGTTCTTGTTTAACTACTGGATCGAGATTTTTATTATTATATAGTTCAAAATATATATTGGGTAATTCTTTGCTAAATTCTGTAAATTCAGCGGACGCATTGAGTGGATTTTTTTGCCCAAAACGTGAATCAAGCGCATTTAGTATGGGCTGTTTTATGATTTTTTTTACTGTACTAGGGTCAGCAGAAAAACCAATGCGCCGCAGTAAGTGAGCTGCCTCTTCTTCACGCCAATGAGATATAGGCAAAGGTTTCCAAGCATCGACTACTGGCAGGGTCTTTGGGGTAGGCGCTTTCATTCGCATATTATTACTATATATCGCTTGTTTGTTTTGTGAAGTTTCAAATACTTTAAAAATTCTTATTTTTACGCTTTCCCTGTAGTATAGTATAATAGACAACAGTATAGGATGCCTTGGTTTCTCTACCATGCTTTAAAGCAACTGTTCCCTACAGGGCGCGGATTCTCATTTTTCTCATTAATGTCGATTATTGGGGTGATGCTTGGTGTCTGTGTCCTGATTATTGTTCAGAGTGTAATGAATGGCTTTGGAGAAAATATACGTTCACGAATAGTTGAAACTCACGGTGATATTCGTATCCGATCGAGCGATGTCATTGATGACTGGGAGGAGCAAATACAGAAACTAGAGGAGTATACTGAAGTTCTTGCAGTTGCACCTTTTGCAGAGGGGGTTATCATGCTTCAGCATGGCGCACGCCCTCAGATACCTATGGTTCGTGGTATCGATCCAATGATTGATGACACAGTTGTGCCAGTTCGAAAGTTTATCACCCTAGGTGATTTTGAACAGTTTGATGATCATGGAGTATTTTTGGGTGAAGGTCTTGCCTACGCTCTACAAGCTCAACCGGGATCGACAGTTGAGGTCACTACGCCGCTTATGATGCAGCGAATAAAAGAGGATGAAATCCTATTGCCCCGAGAGTTCACTGTGCTTGGTTTGTTTCGCACCGGTTCTCCCTCAGTCGATGGCAATACCATGATTTGTACGCTAAGGGTGATGCAAGAGCTGTATGGGTTAGGTCAGGGTGTACATGGACTAGTCGTTAAACTTAGACCAGGGGTGGATGCATTCGCCTTCGCTAAATATTTAGAATCCAATGAGCTACGTGCAGGGCTTCAACCCATCAGCTGGCTTGAAGCAAACCAAGACTTTCTCTTTGTTATTCGCCAAGAGAAACTCGTAATATCATTTATAATAATCTTTATTATTTTGGTCGCTTCTTTCTCTATTGCAATTGCGCTGATGATGGCGGTCATACGTAAAACCCGTGAGATTGGGTTACTTATCGCAATGGGTGCGCTTCCTAGGCAGGTAGCTTATAGTTTTTGTCTACAAGGCTTAGTAATTGGCTTTTTAGGTACTTTCTTAGGGATTGGTTTAGCACTTATGGCCCTCCACTTTCGTGTACCAATTATGAGTTTTTATGCGCAGATCACTGGTAACGATCTTAACTTTCTTGGTATCTATGACGTCTACGACCTACCGGTACATTATCTCTTATCAGATTTCATCATAGTCACGCTTTTTGCCGTAATTATATCGACTCTAGCCGGTCTTGTCCCAGCTCTGCGAGCTGCTTTGCTAAACCCCGCTGATGCTCTTCGTAGTGAATAATACAGTACAGCCTATTCTTGCAGCACAAGCTTTGGTAAAAACTTTCCCAGCACAGGAGGGCTCAGTTTCTGTGCTCAATGGTATTGATTTATGTTTCAGTCATGGCGAAAGTATAAGTATACGTGGAGAGTCTGGAAGTGGTAAATCGACTTTACTCAATGTTCTCTCTGGATTGGAAGTGGCTGATAGCGGTAACCTTGAGTGGCAAGGGCAGGAAGTTTCTAATCACTCCTTGTCCTCTTTAGCTAGGCTGCGCCAACAATTTATTGGTTTTGTATTCCAATCGTATTACTTAGCTCCAGAGCTTAATACACTACAAAATGTACTTTTAGGAGCGCGTATTGCAGGACCACTAAATCAAAGTGTGCGCGCTCGTGCTATCGAATTATTAGAGCGAGTAGGTATGGATCATCGTCTTCAATATAATGTGACTAAGCTATCTGGCGGGGAGCGCCAGCGAGTGGCAGTTGCGCGCGCTTTAATAAATGATCCGCCGTTGATACTAGCGGATGAGCCAACAGGAAATTTGGATGAAGCTACAGGAGCAGTCGTTATGGACTTACTTCTCGAAATGGTTGAAGAAGACAAAAAGAGTCTTATTTTAGTTACACATAATCCTGAATTTGCAGCACGCACGCAGCAGCAATTGATTCTGCGCCGTGGTGTGCTCGGCATCGCATAAAAAATCCCGCTTATAAAAAGCAGGATTGAAATAAGCAGCGGACAGTTGCTGTTAATGATATATGCAGATTTTATGCACTAACTGAAACTTCCTCGACCACGTTGATTTTACGATGTAATTTATCGAATAATACTTTGCCATCTTTAAGTGCAAATAATGTGTGATCGCGGCCGATACCCACATTTTCACCCGGATGAAAACGAGTGCCTCGCTGACGTAAAATAATATTACCAGCGACTACTGCTTCGCCACCAAACTTTTTGATGCCGAGTCTTTGTGAATGACTGTCGCGGCCATTCTTTGAAGTTCCTTGTCCTTTTTTGTGTGACATGGTGTGTGTTCTCCTAGTTTAGATACAATTAACCTTTGATCGATTCGATCTTGATTACGGAAAGATGCTGGCGATGACCGCGGCGACGTTTATAGCCTTGGCGACGCTTCTTTTTGAAAACAACAATTTTTTTATCCTTCTTGTTTTCAAGTATAGTGGCTTTGACGGATGCTCCCTCTACTAGCGGTGAACCGAAACGTGCGTCCGAACCTTCTCCGATCATGAGTACTTCGTTGAGTTCTACAGAGTCACCGGCTTGTGTGTTTGGATACGAATTCACTTTCAGGATATCGCCTTTAGTGACGGTAAACTGACGGCCTTGGGTTTTAATAGTCGCTTTCATAGGGAAAAGCGCTGGATCAAAGCAGTCTGAGCAACTAAATCAAGCAGTTTTTCGCTCTTTTTTCTGCAGTAGTGATGATTTGATTGGGTGCTTGCCATTTCATAGTCTTTGTCTCAATTCTGTCTCAATAAGAAAATGCATTGCCAACAAACAGATGTTTCCAACGCAAAAGAGACCTTTAAAGAGTTCTTAATTAGCAAAGGTTTACGCGTCACGACGCAGCGATTGGCTATTTTTGATGCAGCTTATGGGTACACCGATCATTTTACTGCAGAGGATTTACTGGAGAGTGCTCGGCAGATAGACGACTCGGTCTCTCGTGCAACTGTGTATCGAGCCCTACCTATTATGACTCAGAGTAGCTTGATTCGAGAGGTTGATGTTGGCAGAGATTATAAATTTTATACGGCAAATAAGAATGCCACTACATTTCAAGCACAAGTAATCTGCGTAGACTGTGATAAAATCTTTGAAATCGATGCTCCATT
>JAKVCN010000084.1 GCA_022448585.1 Puniceicoccaceae bacterium
AAATGTTAGAAAACCTGGTTAATGAATTTCTCTAGCACTGGCTATATTTACCAGTAGCAGAAGTTTGCTAAAGAATCCTCCGCTTATTTAAATATGTCCTTAGCGCTTGGTATTGATTCGTCGACACAGAGCTGCTCGGCTATTGTTATCGACACGGCAAAAAGTACCGTCGTCGCCGAAGCAGTCATTAACTTTGGTGAAAGTCTGCCACAGTACAATGCCCCAAATGGTTTCCTCACTAATGGTATTACTGGAGAAGTGCACGCGAATCCGCTCATGTGGCTGGATGCCCTCGAGCTAGTATTCGAGCAGCTAAGTTCTCAGTGTGACCTAGCAGAAGTAAGCGCCATATCCGGAGCAGGTCAGCAGCATGGATCTGTATATTTAAACGAATCGTGGTTTGATGCAGTCAGTTCATTAAAAACAGATCAGTCCTTATCGGCACAAATTAGTAATTGTTTGAGTCGTCGATCTGCTCCGATTTGGATGGACAACTCAACGACAGAAGAATGCCAAGAGATTACGAATAAAATCGGTAGTAGCTCAATAGTTTGTGCAAAGTCTGGCTCCATAGCCATTGAGCGCTTCACTGGACCGCAAATTAGGCGCTTTTATAAACAAGATCCGAGCGCTTATCAAAACACCGCACGTATACATTTAGTAAGCTCTTTTATTTGCTCTATTTTAAGTGGCGCCGATGCCCCAATCGATACAGGGGATGGTGCTGGGATGAATTTAATGCATCTCGATCGCTGGGACTGGGACCCAGAGCTACTTGCTGCAACCGCTCCAGATTTAGCAGACAAATTACCCACTATTCATCCAGGCACTACCAATACAGGATTCTTAGCAGAATACTTTGTTAGTAAATTTGGGTTCAGTCCAAAAATTCCAATAACAATTTTTACTGGAGACAATCCTAGCAGCCTAGTCGGTATGGGTGCAGCAGTGCCTGGTAAAGTAGTTTTATCACTGGGTACTTCAGATACTTTTTTTGCAGCCATGCCAGAAGTCGTGGCTGATCCGGAAGGTTGCGGTCATGTGTTTGGTAACCCATTTGGTGGCTCTATGTCACTGCAATGCTTTGTAAATGGCTCTCTAGCACGTGAAGCGGTTAAAGATAGATTTAGCTACGATTGGGACCAATTCTCCAATGCGTTGAATCAAACTCCAGCAGGAAATGAGGGGCAACTGATGCTACCTTTTTTTAGACCAGAAATTAGTCCGCCTATTGATTTAGATAAACCGCAACTAAAGGGAAATTCACAAGCATTTGAAAACTGGGAGCACCCCGATGCAGCTATACGAGCCTGCATCGAAGGACAGTTCATCAATATGAAGCTGCGTAGTGATTGGATGCAACTTAGCCCAGAGGTCATTTATTTAACTGGTGGAGCCTCTCAAAATGATGCCATTGCACAAGTGGTGGCTGATATTTTTCAGTGTAAAGTGCAGCGCCTATCTGTTAACAGTTCCGTTGCGCTCGGAGGAGCACTGCGCGCTGCAGTACAGTCATTAGAATGCTCCACTCAATCACTCGAAGCAGAATTTTGTAAAGTAGATTCAGAGCACGTATTTAATCCACAAGTAAGTGCAGACTGCTATACGGATGCCTTTATTCGGTTTGAAGAACTACTAAGAAAGAGCCTCTGATGACTGTGCGGTAGATCGCACTAAATCTAAAAAGCTTATATATGCACATTATGGAAGCTCGCATTCCAAGCCACTCGCTACAATAATACCTAAAAATGAAAGTCAGCGATACCATCCTCCAATTGTTAAAGGAGCGTAATTATGTTCCTATGCGACAAGATGAGATCCTGAATTTACTAAATATTAGAGGTGATATCGCCAAGCAGGCGCGCCAATGGATCGCTCAGTCCATTGAAGCCGGCCAAATCGTACATAGTAAAAATGAACGCTTAAGTTTAGCAGCTAAAACCGATCTTATGTGCGGTCGTATTTTGTTTAGGCAAAGTGGTAGTGCATTTGTTATTCCAGATAATGAGGCGAATAAAAAAGGTGCCATTGGACATCCCGTGTCTCCTGAAGATACTGGTGTCGCACTGCACGGAGATCATGTGCTAGTTCATATAAATGAGCGAACAAAGTACGAATTTCGTGGCCGCGGCGGTCGCTCAAATCATCGGGATCATGGCTCTACAGAAAAGCCAAATGTAAAAGTCACCCGTATTCTTAAACGAGCTCACACCAATATTGTCGGTACCCTTAAAAAAGGTCGTAGCTCATACTACGTAATAGCTGATGAGCCTAGAATCGTCAAAGAATTCACGGTTACTGATCCAAGAAAATGCCAAATTAAACCGCTCCCAAAAATTGGGGATAAAGTCGTCGTACGTTTACTAGAGTGGCAACAGCATCACTTAGCTGCGAAAGCAGAAATTATAGAAGTACTGGGAAAGACGCATGAACCGGATGCTGAATTTAAAGGAATTCTTTATAAATATGAACTCGAGCAAAAATTTCCGCCCACAGTTGTAGAGCAAACCAAAAAAATACCCGATCAAGTGCAAGATAGAGATATAGTTGGTCGTGAAGATTGCCGCGATATTTTCACTTTCACAATTGATCCTGACGACGCAAAGGACTTTGACGATGCCCTCTCCGTTGAAGAGCTTGAAGATGGTAAAGTCAGAGTTGGTATTCATATCGCGGATGTATCTGCTTATGTAAAACCAGGAAGTGCCCTAGATAAAGAAGCCCAAAAGCGTGGTAATAGCACCTACCTAGTAGGCACAGTCATTCCTATGCTACCACATGCTTTGTCCAATGGTCTTTGTAGTTTAGTCGAGGCTCAAGATCGACTCACAAAAAGTGTGTTTTTAACCTTTTCTGAAAACTCCCAGATCTCTGAAGTCGAGTATGCTAATACCGTTATTTGTAGCAATAAACGCCTCACGTATCGTCAAGCATTTGCATTTATGCGGGAAGAGGATTTAGACTTAATTCGCCAAACTCCACTTCCGCCAAAGCACCAAACTGGATCTACAGGTCGTGCTCTAGATGCTGTCAGTGATAATGAAATGCACCTATTGAAGCAGCATATTCGTAAACTTTGGGAAATTGCTAGGCGATTGCGAGAGGCTCGGTTTAAAAAAGGCTCGCTTGATTTGGAGATGACAGAAATTAAGATCTACGTCGATAAGGATGGCTTCGCAGATCGTATTGAGAAATCCGAAAATGATGAGAGCCATCAGCTAATCGAAGAGTTTATGCTAAGTGCTAATGAACAAGTGGCTCGTATTATGCAGCGCCAGCGCTTTGCGTGCATCTACCGTGTTCACGATGATCCTGATGAAGAAAAGCTCCAAGAGTTACGAGAAACGATGGTTAGTTTTGGAGTTAATTGTGGTAACTTAACACAAGCTACGCAGATGAGTCGCTTACTTAAAGTCCTCAAAGACCATCCGCAAGGGTACACACTCAAGACTCATTTGTTACGAAGCTTAAAACAGGCACAATACCGTGCCAGCCCAGATGGTCACTATGGGCTAGCAAAAAAGGATTACACTCATTTTACCTCACCGATAAGGCGCTATTCAGACCTAGTCGTGCACCGTGTATTTGATGCTTATTTATGTAAACATGGAATACCTTCTGCGCCTAAATCGCCCGATATTAATTATTCTACCTCAAATTTAGAGTCGATTGGCGAACATCTGTGTATCACAGAACGAAACAGCATTGACGCAGAGCGTGAATCGGTAAAAACCAAGTTGCTAGAATACTACGAGCGTGAACTGCGCAAAGAAAATAAGCAGTCCTTTCAAGCGGTTGTGACGGATATAAAAAACCACGGTATGTATATAGAGATAACCGATACCATGGCTTATGGAATGGTACACATATCGACCCTTGACGACGACTTCTACCACCTAAGTCAAGATGGTCAGACTTTAACGGGACGACGAAGCAATACAATCTATTCGGTTGGACAATACATTAATGTTCAAGTCGAACGAGTGGATCGTTTTAAGCGGCAAATAGATTTTTGTATTGTCACAGGCAGCCAGAGTAGCGCCGCGCGACGCAAACGATTTAAACGCTCCGAGGGTGCACTCTCACCAAAAGAACTCACTGCGCTACGCAAGCAACGTCGAGTTAATCGAGCACGCAAAAAATCTCACAAGAACAAACAAATTAAAGAATCCAAAAAAAAGCAGCCTAAAAAACGCTAGTTTAGCGTTTAATTTGCGCGATGCTGGGCATCAGCCTTATCTGCAATATATATCATATAAGCCGCTCGCTTAGCTCTCTCGTGCACCTTAGCACGCACGCTACCGATCCGAAAGCCTCGCTGCTTCAAGCGCATTTTAAAGTGAGGGTCCTCACCAGCAGACCAAAATGTTGCCCGACCGCCAGGCTTTAACGCATGCAGCACAGCCCTTAACCCATTGTGAGAATACAAAGAATTGTTGCTCGCTTTTACCATACCACTTGGTCCGTTATCCACATCTAGAATCAGTGCATCATAATAATTGGAGTGCGCTTTGCGAATCAGTGGTACTGCATCAGCAATAGTTACTGTTACTCGAGGATCCTCGAGTAAAGAACCATTGATAGTATGTAAATACTCACGATTCCACTCGACCACTTTAGGGAGTAATTCAATGACTTGAACTTGTGCATTTGGACCTAGCCCTGCGAGA
>JAKVCN010000085.1 GCA_022448585.1 Puniceicoccaceae bacterium
AAATTCAACTATGGCGCGACTGCGTTGTTTTCCGTTATATCCAGGAGCACTTATAATCAATGGAGTATTCAATGATGTCTGAAATAGAGCATGCTTACACCAAAGCGTATGTTCGCCTAATTGCCATCCATGATCTCCCCAAAGTATAACAATCGTATTATCACGCATTTCGAGTGAATCTAAAGCATCTAAAACGTGTCCAATCATCGCATCGACATAGGAAACTGAGGCGTAGTAACCGTGTATTAAGTTTAATGCCATGGTATCAGAGACAGGTCCCTCTTGCGGTACAGTGCCATACTGACCACGCAATTCATTCCAATTATGAATAGCTTCACGGGGCGCATCGGGATGCAGGCGATAATTATCCGGTAGGCTTAACTCATCACGTTGGTAAAGGTCCCAGTACTTGCTAGGGGCATTGAAGGGCAAGTGTGGCTTGCTAAAACCAGCGGCAATAAAATGTGGACGGTTTGATTGTTTAGCTTCTTGCAAATTACGAATGACTGCTGCGGCTATTTCACCATCTGGATAAGCGCTGTCAGGTACGTCTGCCTTTTCAAATGGTGGTTGCTGATTATTCGGTAGCTTGATATTTTCTGGTAGAACATAACGACGAAAACCACCCGGGTGGTTGAGGATATCCCATGAGCGTGCAAAATCATCTCGTTGGTGGTAAATTTTACCATTAGATATAGTTTTGTATCCGTTTTTCTTGAACCAGCCAGGTAAGTCATAAATAGCTTTTACTTCTTCATCTGCCTTCGTGTGATAGGTTAAGAAGCGTTGATTTGTAGGATATAGTCCGGTCATCAAACTAGCTCGCGATGCCCCGCAGACAGGCACCTGGCAATAAGCGCGCTCGAATAGCGTACCGGTTGTCGCAAGCTTATCAATATTGGGTGAATGTATTGCAGCCTTACCATAGCAGCCTAGTTCAGGGCGCAAATCATCTACAGCAATAAATAGAACATGAGGTTTATCAACTGCATTCAACAAAACACCAGTGATTGTCCATGCCGTAAGGAGAAGAATTTGGTTTATATTAGGGAGTTGTCTCATAGTAAAGGTGTGCTAATAATAGAACGCTTGATTTAAAAAAGATGTAGCGCAGAAAACAGCTTAGTAGATGTGCTCAACTAGTTCACCAGTGTCTAGGTAGTGCTTGTAAGGCATGCGATCATAACTGCGAAGCTCAGCTTCCACCTTTGGTTTACTACGCTCTGGCCATGGATTGTGGTCTAGTATCGCCATAAGAGTCTTATGCGCTGCACGAGCTTCGTCTGTGCTAAAGCTATCAACTAAGGTGTATTCAGTGCGCTGGTGCCCTCCGTGAGTTTTATACAAACGACCACGCGAATCACCGTAAACTGGGTCAACTGCTTCAAGTATCCAGTCGCGCGTTCGAGCCATGCGGGCTGTCGCGATATAACTTTGTATCCATTCGCGGTGTTGGTCCGTCTTTCCCGTAAGGAAAGGCTTAAGGCTCTTTCCGTCCAAGGCATAGTCCTCGGGTAGCTCACTTTTAGAAAAATCCATTAGTGTTGGAAAGATATCAGAATATTCCGCCATCTCAGTGGTCACCCCGCGCTCTTTAACAATGCCAGGAGCACTAATTAATAGAGGTACCCGAGGACCGTTTTCATTTGCATGCATCTTCATGCCGTGCGAAGAGCCATTGTCTGAGGTGAAAATAACCAAAGTATTTTCGCGCAAGTTGCAGTCCTCAAGTGCCTGTAAAATTTCGCCAATCGTAGCATCAATATATACTAGCATATCAGCAATTGACCCGCCTTTGTTGGTCCCTGGGCGCCCCTTAAATGGCATAGTCGGCAATCCCCCGCCCGCGATATCATGAACTAAGTTTAGGGGGTAATATGCCAGAAAGGGCTGTTCCTGGTTTTTCTGTATAAAATTAATTAGATAATCTGTAAATATATCAGGTCCAAAATCTGCTGGGCCCGTCTCAAGCAGAGATCCATTTTGGATGACGCAGGGATGCCAATACCTAGAAGGAATTCGCTCTGCGCCGGGAAAATTATACTTACCTTCATAAAGACCCTTAAATTCAGCACCTGCAGGTATGGCACTGGGTTGATCGGCACGGTGACAATATTCATCAAAGCCGACGGATTGATCGACGCGTCCACCTAAAGCCATATTATTACCGACCAGCACAGTGCGATAGCCATTATTGCGTAGGACTTGCGCAAAAGTAAGATGGCGTGTTGTCCAATTATATCGATCTCGTCGGTTTTCATTAATACGTAAATCATTATGCCATATTCCAGTGCGATGCGCATATCGCCCAGTAGTCAATAAAGCACGAGAAGAGGAACACATAGGTGTAGCCCAAGCCGTTTGAAATTGTACTCCAGAGCTTGCCAAACGATCGATATTTGGGCTCTGCGCCGCACTGCTATCATAGCAACTGAAATGTTTTGGGCTCAGATCATCTACCACGATAATAATAAAATTCGGTCGCTGTTTTGCAGCAAAGCAGTTACAGCAAAATAATAATACGGTGAATTTTATGAAGAGCTTTTTCATGATAGTATAAACATAATTATCTAGCACAGTTAGTGAAACGAGAGAAGTTATCTTGGGCCTGCAGGTTAGCCGCTATAACAGCTTTTTGCAGTACTTCATAAGCTGTACCGTCTTCACGCAAAAGCCCTTGCTTCAATACGCCTGGGTGCGGATTAAAACGATCAATATATTGGCAGCGATGGTATCCGATTATATAAGGCTTTGCAACAGCTTCAGACAAATAATTCTTATACATATTTGCGACAGCCTGCTCACTATCTAACTGTTTCCACATCGTGTTGGCATATTCTGGAGTAGCGAAGCTACACTGGTGGTCGCAAATAATAATTGGTTTTTTATAGCGAGCGTACAAATCATCAAAGTAGTCTGACTCGAAACAGTCGCTCCCTGGCTGAATAGAAATTACATCGATATACGGCATGGCTGCATCAAGTACTACTTGCGGATGATCTTCCAACAAGTAGCGCTCTCCAAAAATTAGGGCATTAGGATGTAGTTGGCGAGTTGCTTCACCGATGAGTTTGTAATGCTCTTGCGCTATTATGCCAAGAAAGCCTTCATCAGTTGCTAAGGTGTTAGAACGCTGACAATCACTTCGATAGTCTTCATAACGCTGACGACCAGGCGAGTCTTCGGGAAGCTTGCGAATTTCGATCACCCAATTCGTACCACGGGTATGCAAAGAACGCTGCAAATCCCACTGTGGAGTATCAGTCCAGTAATAACCGATTAAATTAGGATTGTCAGTATGCCGACACATCGTACGAATTTTTCTTAGTTTTTCTGACTGTACTTCTGGAGCAAATACATCGGGATAATAGAACTCATCATTCGGCAAAAAATTCGAATTTTTCTCTAAAAATGAATCCTCCATGTATGGCATGAGTGGGTAAATTTCTTCTGGAGAACCATAGCCTGCAGTATTATAGTTCCAGCGCTCTAGATCACTAACTGCAGAAAGTGAATATGCTTTCCAGTCGTAATGAAACTGCTCTTCAAAAATATTAGGTGAAGCCTTTTCTTCGACAGCATTGATGTGATTAATGCCAAGTGAGTAAAAAGGTTTTCCTCGTGGGTCGATAAGTACGTGGCGATCATTAATAATTCCTAATCTGAAACGATCTGAATTCTCTCCTTTGGATAAAGCACCTATATCATTAAATACCATAAAATTTTGCATCGGGATAATCACTCAAGTAGATTTTATTCAGTCCTGAATCCATCGTGTTTTTTAATTAATGCAGCCATCCGATCATGCATTCGAATAAGTTCCTGATCATACTCATTCGGTCTAAGTGATTGTGTTTCCATTGGATCATTATCAACATCATAAAAATTCCCATCACGATATAACTTGTAGCGCTGATTACGGGCAAAAGACATATCCAGAATCCCCGGAAAATTCTTTTTCATGAAACTTGGTATCTGGTACCAGCAATAAATAAATTCACGGCGATGATTATCATCCCCGTGAAGTTGCGACAATAAGCTATGGCCATTATAAGTTGACTCCTCGTGAATTCTAGAATCTGAAATTTCACAAAATGTTGGGAGAAAATCTGTAAAATCTACCAAGCCATCATTAACTTGCCCTGCCGAGACTCCAGGACCTACGACCACAAATGGCACGTGTGTACCCGCATTAGTCGTCTTGCCTTTACCCCCTCTTACCTGTTTACCATTTATCTGCGAAACAGTATTGCCCAAGCTACCATTATCGGAGGTAAAGAATAGATACGTGTTATCTGTAAGTCCAGCGTCCTTAACCTGTTGCATTATACGGCCAACCATCTTGTCAGTATATCGTACCATATCATCAAAATAATTAGGGTCCATACTGCCACGCTTTGCGCCTTTGCTTTTTGGGTTCCAATCGTCTGAATCTGGATTGGGAACAAAGGGAGAATGCGGTAACATCATCGGATAATATACTAAAAAAGGTCCATCCTTGTTAGCCTCGATAAAAGCTCCTATATAATCTACGATTACATCGGGTCCGAACTCGCCGTTATGATACTCTTCCTTGACTCCATTAC
>JAKVCN010000086.1 GCA_022448585.1 Puniceicoccaceae bacterium
ACTCCAGGAAGCGTTGCATGGGAAAGTGTATCGCCCATTAGTGAGCGTTTTCGAAGGAGTAAAAAACTGCCAATCATCCCGCAGGCGCAGCCAAGTAACAAGGTACATAGAACAACCAAGCGCGTGTTGTAATCACGCAAAGAAAGCACGGTTAATATATCGGAGCCGTCCATTAAAATCTAACTGCTACCCCAGCATTAATTTTTCAGCAGCTTCGCTCAACAAAGAGAGCTTTGCCCCATAAGTTTTGCGTAAATTTTCTTGGGTAAAAACTGTTTCGGTCGGGCCTTGTGCGACTACGCGCATGTTTAGTAACACAGACCAATCAAAGTATTCCGTAACAGTTGCTAGGTCGTGGTGTACAACTAAGCAGGTTTTACCTCTACTTTGTAAATCCTTGAGTAGTTCTACAATGGCACGCTCAGTCGCCGCATCGACAGCGGCAAAGGGCTCGTCCATAAAATAGATATCCGCATCCTGCACCAAAGCACGCGCCAAAAAAGTTCGTTGCTGCTGACCTCCTGAAAGCTGGCTAATTTGACGCTCCGCATAATCGGCTAAGCCGACTCGATCAAGTGCTTGAAGCGCTAGGGAGCGGGCACGTTTATTGACCCGACGAAACCAACCAAGCTCGCCATAAATACCCATCGCTACAACATCGAGTGCGCTCACGGGGAAATCCCAATCCACACTTTCTCTTTGCGGAACATAGCCTACCCTTTTACGTGCCTTCGAATACAAACTATCAAAGACCTTAACTTCACCTGAACTACGAGCTATTAAGTCTAAGCATGCCTTTATTAAAGTACTCTTCCCAGCCCCATTGGGTCCGATAATAGCAACTAATTTTCCTCTTGGAATGGTGAGATCAATATCCCATATCACGGGCTTACGATGATACGCTACGGTCAAATCACGTACTGATAGTGCATCTGTAACACTAGGTTCAGAGCTCACTACTTTAGCTTCTTCAGATTTAGATGCAGCGTTCATAATTCGTGTGGAATATTTTCTTTGAAGCCCTTTGCAGAACCTCCCAAAGCAGACGCAATAGTGGTAATATTGTGATCGACCATACCAATATAAGTGCCTGAGTACGTGCCAGGGGCTCCCATCGCATCAGAGTAGAGCTTGCCACCAATGACGACCGGATGTCCACGCGCCTGCGCGCCTTCTACTAAGGCACGCACGTTTTTATCGGCGACTGAACTTTCCACGAATACTGCAGGAATTTGCTTTTCTACAATAAAATCAACCAAATTTTCAAGGTCTCGTAACCCTGCCTCCGACTCGGTGCTGATACCTTGAATGCCTCTTACACTTATACCGTATGCGCGCCCAAGATAATTGAATGCATCATGCGCAGTGACAAGTACACGCTGTTTTGCTGGTATTGTAGATAATACATTCTTCGCATAATTATCCAAAGCTTCGAGCTGGCGCTGATAAGCGGAGGCGTTTTTTGCATATTTTTCTGCATGCCGCGGAGCAAACTCGCACAAGGTATCACAAATTACTGGAATTATTTGCATCCATCCCTGCACATCCATCCACACATGAGGATCATAATGAGAATCGTTATCGCCATCGGCTAAAAGATAAGAAGAATTTTCACCAATCAGCTCAGTGACAGCCTGTACGGGCTTCTTATCTGAAGCAGCAGCAAGAAGATCGGTTATTTTTCCTTCGAGCAACAAACCATTGTAAAAAACTACATCTGCCGCGCTCAATTTTAACAGCGCATCGCGAGTTGGCTTGTACAGATGTGGATCCACTCCCTCACCAATAATGGCCTCTACTGTCGCGGTATCAGCAGCAATGACACGCACCACGTCGGCGATCATACCAATTGTACAGACAATAGAATATCCCTCTTCGTTATTTGATTCTTCTGCAGCGACTACGGCGTCACTTTGTAAGCTACTTCGCTCACAACTGGTACTCAAGAGTAGAGTAATGAGCAAACAGCTTACAGAACCTATAGAACGTCCAAAATACATACTTTGAATAATCAAAGTAGTCTAGAGTATGAGTCAACTATGAAGGTGCATATTCAAACGACACACTGTGAAAAATGAACTGCTAGAGCAGTTGTATTATCCCTTCCATCGGTGGTGACTGCTTCTTGAACCAAGCGCTCGGCAACAGAACATTTGAGATTTGAATTTGTACCCACTAAGATACGCTTAATGCCGCTGTCCCATAACCCTTCGACAAGACCATCTGTACATAATAAAAATTGATCCCCGAGTTCATACGCTACATCACCTAGGCAAGGGTTCATCGTTTGCGTCTTTCCGCCAAGAGCTTGCTGCAAAGCATTTCTACCTGGATGCTCGCGCATCTGGCGTTCATTAATCTGCCCTTGGGAGTACTGCCACCCTACGTGCGTGTGATCCTGCGAGAGTTGGCTCAGAGTTCCGCTAGAACAAAGATGATAGATACGGCTATCGCCAACATGACAAAAATAGAGTCTATCTGGTCGCACCCAGCATAAACTAAGCGTAGCGCCCATGCCGGAGAGCTCCTCATAACTACGCCCTAAAAGTAGTAGCTCCGCGTGTATTTGCATAAATAGCTCCGACAAAATGCTCTGAAAATCAATCTCTTCACCCTGCTCAGCTGCGGCTAAGGATTGCGGTAATAAGTTTGTAATTTTGTCGACTGCTACCTGACTGGCAAACTCTCCAGCATTAGCGCCGCCCATTCCATCACTAACGGCGATCACATAATCGCAGCCGTGAAGCTTGGCATCGCCATACTTCCCAAGTCGCCGTACACCTTCAGCATCAATAGCCAGAGCTAAAAATGCATCTTCATTATTTTTTCGGTAGCGGCCCACATCGGTGCATGCAGACCAGTGTATTGCTGAATATGTAGTCTTTTCAGGCATACTATTTAGACGCTTTGGGTGGGTAGTTCCACTTTGAGCGATCTGCCACTGATGTAATAATTGGCGCTGGCGGGTGCCCTGGCTCTAAGATAGAAGAAAATTCAAAGTCGATGATATTGAACTGCCCTTGTTGTTCATTATACGTAATATTACGTACTTCTGCGTCCCCATGTAGCACCCCAAACTGCTCTAGCTTAGCAAACATTTGTTGGCATTTAGCTTTACTTATATGCTCTGCTCGCTGCCCTGCATTGCTCGTTATTAAATACAGTTCGTTAGGATAACTGCTAATTAGGCGAGGAACAAATGCACAACCTTTTTGAGCGAGAAATTCGAGTACACGCTGTTCATTCGCAAATCGCTCCCTAGCCTGCGGACCCTTAAAGTGCTTATGCACTCGCCCATCATAGCCAATGCGCACGAGAGCCCGTGCTGTATTTTTTGCCTCTTGCATAGACAACGAGACTGTATGATTACTCGCTTGAAAGCAAGACAGGTGGCTTAAAATAATTAAATGGGCAATTGTGGGACTAAATAAGCATGAAAATGATTAAAAAAAATAAATAATACTTGCGGCTATTCGGTGGCATGCATTGTGCTATATGGAGCGTTTTCATTGTGCGGTCATTTTTTTCTGCATAACCGCTAACTTAATCATACTTTAACAGTCAAAATAGACACAACATCCAGTAAAATTATGGCGAAAATCAAACTCGAATACCTCTGGCTAGATGGTTACACACCCGTTGCCAATCTCCGTGGTAAAACAAAAATTGAAGAAGGTGATCCAAGCACATTCTCCCTAGGCGATTGCCCAATGTGGGGTTTTGACGGTAGTTCCACCCAACAAGCTGATGGCAGCAGTTCCGATTGTCTTCTTAAACCTGTAGCAATCTATCCAGACTGCACACGCAGCAATGCCTTCCTAGTTATGTGTGAAGTGCTCATGCCGGACGGCTCTGCTCACCCATCGAATGCGCGCGCTACCATACCAGAAGACGAAGGTCTCTGGGTGGGGCTTGAACAAGAATATTTCTTAATGCAAGATGGTCGTCCGCTTGGTTGGCCAGAAGACCCAGACAGCTACCCTGCTCCACAAGGAGAGTACTACACAGGCGTAGGATTCAACAATGTGGGTGATGTAGCTCGTCAAATCGTAGAAGAGCATCTTAACATTTGCCTGGAAGCCGGTATCAACCACGAGGGCATCAATGCTGAAGTAGCAAAAGGTCAGTGGGAATTCCAAATCTTCGGTAAGGGCTCACACAACGCTTGTGACCAAGTATGGGTTGCTCGCTATATACTACTTCGCCTTTGCGAACAATATGGCGTAGACGTTGAGTGGCACTGCAAACCATTTAAGGGCGACTGGAATGGCTCTGGTATGCACTGTAACTTCTCTACTGACTACATGCGCTCAACTGGAGGTAAAGAATACTTCCTCAAGCTCATGGACAAGTTCGAAGAGTACAAGGATGAGCACATTGCAGCCTACGGCCCTGACAATCATATGCGCCTCACCGGACTTCACGAGACACAGTCAATCGACAAATTCTCATGGGGTGTAGCTGACCGCGGTGCATCGATCCGTGTTCCACATGGATTTGTTAAAGACGATGCTTACAAAGGTTATCTCGAAGATCG
>JAKVCN010000087.1 GCA_022448585.1 Puniceicoccaceae bacterium
CTTTCATTCAGGTCAAAAAATGTACTCGCTGTAACGCGTACTAGCTTATCAAAAGATGGCCGGACTAATTCCAATCTTGGATGCGCAATTTCAAAGGATGAATGTTGTATTACTGGTTCTTCGCAGCTCTCCAAACTTTTTTTCTTACAAAACGACTGCGCCCAATCAGGATCTCCAGTTTGCCACAAAACGCCTTCTTCGTTGGCATGTGTCCCAAGGCGATCTCGCAAATAGTGTACAGTTGAGCCAGTACTAACTCGATCAAAGTCGCTGAGCATATACAGTCCACGCTTTGCCCGAGTCATGCCAACATAGAGCGCGCACAAATTTCCAAAATCATTTTGACTTTTGTTCTGCTCGTAAAGCTTTGAAAGTTGAGGGTCTGCTTGCATGAGCTCTTTTTTAATAGGCTCTACTAACCACTCTATTTTTCCATCGATATTAATTTTTGGACTGATACGTCTTTCGTTTCTTTCCGATTTATCCTCGTTGATAAGAATGACTAGATCATACTCGAGGCCCTTAGATTTGTGGATTGTTTCAACTATAACTGCATCGCCAGGTGTGTATTCCCCTCCTTTTGAATGCAGTAAATAATGGTATAGGGAGTCGATACTTCTGCTCTCTTCTTGGTCAAAAGCACGTGTGGCAACGATGAGTTGCTGCAAGCGGCTTCGATGTCGATCGTCGTCTTTATTTAAGTGCTCAGTAATTTTATCGCAGGCCCAGCGCACCGCGGATTCGTGACTATCGTTTAAGAGTCGTTGTCTTAATTCACTTGTTAGCGAAGCCAGTGATTCTCCGAAAGTGGATGCATCTATGCAGCGCAAGAAGCCGGCCGCATGCTTATCAGATGGGTGCGCAGCACAGCGCAGCATCGCTAGCAATGCTACCCCTGCAGCGTTATCTTTGGCTGGCTCAATTGCAGATCCAGTATGTACTGGTATATCGCTATGTTCTCGAATGTAAGCGGCGACTTCATTGGCGTGATCATTTTTTCGAACAAGCACACCAACACTCATCCCATGAGCAATCGGTTGAATTTTCTCCAGTAGCTCAACAATTTTTTCATTACGTGTTGGGTGGCTAGCTTTTTCGACTTTAATCCAACAGGCGTAGCCATTTAGGTCTGCGGTTTTTTCTGAGGGTATATGTCTTTGCCAGGCCTGTTTCCAGCGAGCGGCAGTAACAGCGGAGAAATTTTCACCGATGAGTGCATTGTCATCAAAGGTTTCATTGATAGCATCTAATATTGCTGGAGCGGATCGCCATGACATACTCAAAGTTTCTTGCTCAATATTAGTGTAGCGCTTCTGAACTTGGTTAAAAAGACGGTCATCACTATTGCGCCACAAGTACAGGCACTGCTTGGTATCCCCTACATAAAATAAGGAGCGCTCTGCTGAACTATCTTGTACAACCTCGTCGATTAAATTTTCGACGACTTGCCACTGAGATCGGCTTGTATCTTGAAATTCATCGAATAACCAGTGGTCGTATTGCCCATCCAAGCGAAAATCTAGGAGTGTCCTATTTTCACTATCGATTTTTTGCATAGGTGACTCTGCACCACTGGGAGCGAGTAAGTGATTTAAATCGGAAAAAGCAATCCTACCTGGTCGGCGGACTAATTCTTCGTAACTTTGATCGTACGCTTGTAAAATGCCGAAGACTCCCTGAGTGTTTTGTAGGGCGCGGTATAGGTGATGCCAAGTAATCGCTTGAATGATTGCGCTGAGCGCTTGCAGGGATTCACCCTCAAGAGTTACGTGTTTATTGTTACCACGCCCAGATTGTAAGATCACCTTGCCACTGGATAAATCACTTAGTTGCTCGATGGCACGATCTAGTAATGTATTTGTTTTCTCATATTTTGGGTAGTCTCTGACTTTATCAGCAAGCGTTTTAAAATCATTGCTTTGAGATTGGCTAAGTCCTTCAGGTTGATTCGCTAGCCAATTGTCAGCTAGAAGTTCCCAGTTGACCGTCCCTTGGTTCTGGAAAGGGCATCCATCTGGCCAAATAGATTGTATTTGACCCCACTTTTTTATATCAGGCGATTCTAAATAATGCGTGTATAAGTCTTTGATGAAATCGGAAATTGTTGATTCGATACTACGAGATTCTTGCCCGTATGTAGCTTGGCGGAAAGCCTGCCAAAATGCTTCTATTTCTGTGCCTGCGTCACTAAGCTTGTAAACAATATGATCACGGGCCTGGTCGCGCATGCGCATCGATGTATTCTCGTCCATTAATATAGGCTGACTCGGTAAGCCTAACTCAAGAGAAAATGCAGAAACAATCTGAAAGAAAAAACTGTCGAGAGTTTGTAAATTGAGTCGATGCATGTGCCTAATAATTAGGCGTAACAATTCTTTATACCGTACTTGATCTGCCTGAATATCAATTTTTTTGGAAAGCTCGGCTGCTGCTGACTTACTTTCAGCTGCCTGAGATAATTTCTGAATAATATTTTGAAAGAACTCACCGGCTGCGGTACGTGTAAATGTTAAAGCAATAATGCGATCTGGGCGCTCATTGAGGTGTAGTAAATAGATAAATCGATTAGTTAGATTGTATGTTTTACCAGAACCAGCAGAAGCTGAAATAGCTATGTTTTTAATCGTATTCATGCGAACTGGTAATTTTTGAATGCGTCAGAATCCACACTCTTGTCAATCCCATCTGGGAAGAATCGAGCGTAGTCATCGTGCGCTTCTAAGACAGCTTTATTTGGCGGCCAAAACTGACCCGCTTGTATCTTTTTAATAACTGCGGCTGCGCATGCATGAGCCGAATCTAGATGAAGTTCATTCAGACCTTCCCAGCGCTGAATAAAACTTTTTTCAAGAGTTTTACCAAGGTTAAAATATGCGACTTCGCTCCTGCCTTTATTTGTAGATTGTGTAGCAAGTGCATAGAGTGGGAGTTGCAAATTCACCCAGCGAAATGTCTTACCATTGTACTCAAAGAAAGCTTCTTTAGGTAGATGTTGGGGGGGTGCCTTCTGGCTTAATTTAACCAAATGTGCCTTTATTGGGTCTTTAGGGCTATCACTGGTTTTATAGTCAATTAATTCTATCCGATCACCGCGACAATCAATACGATCAATGCGACCGTTAACTGCATACCCTTCAATTTCAAAGCCATCAAAATCGACTTCTGTGTCGATCCTATCAATACGACCATTGATCTGAATATCTTCTACTTGGCGTTGGCAAAAAGCTGATAGGCGATTCAGTAATACCTCCTGCTGCAAGCGTAGAGCAAATGTTAGTTTTTTACCGTAGCGTTTTATAATGAGGTTTTTAGCATGCTTATGTAGTGTATTTTTAAGCCCATTTACTGTAGTTTGGTGATTAAGGGTTTGTTTAGAAAGTAATTCGACAACATCGTGAAATAAGTTGCCGAAACTAGCAGCACTCAATTCGCGTGTATCTACATCAATCGGTTGCATATTCAGTATATATTTCAGGAAGAAGCGAAAGGGGCATTGCAAATAACTATTCAAAGCAGTGACTGAAAGTGAGTCTGGAGATTGTAGACCAAGCGGTGGCTTTAATTTCCAAGGCAAGGTGTGGGTAATTTTACCGGTATTTTTTCCCGATGGAGAAAATAATTTCTTAGTGCGTGCCAAGAGCGTATTCGAATGGCCTAAAAATAGTAGCCTAGATGGTTTAAGCGGAGATCCATCTGTAGTCATTTGTGGTACTAGGATCTGAACGCTTCCTTTTGCACGGCGTCTATGGCAGAGCGCTTCAATTAGATAGGCATCACGCGCAAAGCGTTGCTCGTTTGTGCGCAGTCCAAGCTTGATACGCAGACTTTCAGGTAAGAAGGCATCCCCACTTACCGATTCAGGTACGATAGTCTCGTTGATGCCTGCTAAGATTAGTTGTGGCGCATCATTCCAGAGTAATTCTAACCAACCGAGCAAGTCATGGGCATTACTTGGACGATCTGAATAGACGGCAGTTTGCCTTAGTGAATCCTGGAATGTTGAACGAACTAATTGTGGGGGTAGTTTTAAAAATAGATTTTCTGCTATTCTCGTTTGTTGTAATAAGTGTCGTATTGCAATTGCGCACTCCTTGAAATGATTAGAATGAGGGCTTTCTGAATGAATCTCATAGGATGCATAAATCATCTGTAGAGTCTCTGCTATTGTATCAGCAAAGGATGTCTTAGTGCTCCGTAGTTTAGTTAACACATCGCTGAGTCGATCGAGCGCGCCATCTAGTATTTCATTTGTATTAAAGTGGCGAAGAGTATCCAAGTCAGCGGTCAAATGTTTATTAAACAGGCGATCAATTGTTGAGAGTATTTCTATTTGTTGCTCCCTATCGGCGTTTAACCAGCGCATGATATCTGGATGTTGTAAGATTGTGCGGACAGTTGCTATCGAACTTTCCGCGGCAAGTTCGCAGAGTAAATCAGCGAGTCGCCCAATGCCACCTAAGTGTAATGGCTTTCCATTAGGATCGAAGAATGGGATGTTTTTAGCACGCAGCTCATCGGAAAC
>JAKVCN010000088.1 GCA_022448585.1 Puniceicoccaceae bacterium
TACGAAGTGGGTAATAAGGATAATCGTCCCACATTAAAATACGCCGCATATTAGGATGATTTGTGTATCGAATACCATAAAGATCATATGTTTCACGTTCATGCCAATCAGCTGCAGGAAAAAGATTACTTAGAGTCGGCAAACTTGGATTTATGTCATCGAGGCAATCTACGGCAATGCGTATGTACTGATGTGTGGCTGTAGAAAGCAAGTGATAAATCCCAGTAAAACGAGGGCTCTGAACATCCCAATCAACGGCAGTCACGCATGATAATAAGTCGTACCCAAAATCATCGCGTAACGCTGAAAAAAATGTAGCGAAATGCTCAACTGGACAATTTACTGCTAAGTGATCTGAAGAATCTCTCTCTACAATAAAGTCAAAACGCTCTTTAAGAAGCGAAAAATTAGTAATACTCATGACTTAAGATTCACTGACTAATCCTGCCTCAAGCTGTTCAGACTTATTGCTTTGAGGAATCAAGTTTTTCAATGACTGTTCACCGCTTATCTTGCTCTGTAGTTTGATCATAGCATCAAGCAGAGCTTCTGGGCGAGGGGGACATCCACTAACATACACATCAACAGGAATAATACGATCAACTCCCTGTAAAGTTGAGTACGAACGATACATTCCTCCCGTACTCGCACAGGCACCCATCGCAACAACCCATTTAGGTTCAGCCATTTGTTCATATATACGTCGTACCGCTTCTGCCATTTTATAGGTAACAGTTCCCGAAACAATCATACAATCAGCTTGTCTAGGCGAGAAACGCATCACTTCCATGCCAAATCGCGAGATATCAAAGCGTGAAGCTCCGACCGCCATAAGCTCTATCGCGCAGCAGGCTAACCCCATAGGCATAGGCCAAACAGAATGCTTTCGAATCCAATTGATAACAGCAGAAGCTTGAGTAACAATTACATCGCCCTCGACCTTACTGTCATATCCTACGGTTGTGTGTTGTGTGCTCATTAAGCCTACCCGCTAGTAGAGTAACAATAAAATATTAATATAAAATCTCGCCCCATTCATGCAAGCCACAATTTGATAATTGTGACTACTTATTTGATATTAATTCAGGTTGCGATGCTAGCAAGAATAGTGTGTAGTAAAACATCTAAAATATGAGTAAACACTTACAAGTTTTATAAAATGTAATATATAAATATGCCCACATACTTATACCAAGAAATTCTGCCAAATGGTAAAGATGGCGATTGCTTCGAGATTATCCAAAGAATGTCAGATCCTAGCCTGAAAAATCATCCAACATCAGGAAACCCAGTTAAAAAAATATTCCATAAACCAAATTTACCTACTCAGTATAGTGCCAAAGCTACGAAAAATAAGCTTAGTGATGCAAACGTAGAAAAACTCGGCTTCACTCGCTATGAGAGGGATTCTATGACTGGACGATACCATAAAACTGCTGGCAGAGACGAACGTGCTCCAGATATTGTTGATGCGACAACGCTTAAAGCTATGCAAGAAAAGGCAAAAATTGAATAAAAAAAAGCGGTCACCTTAAAGGTGACCGCTTGTAAACAATCTAACTTACAACTCTTTAACGCTAGAGTGCGTCTGGTCCAGTTTCGTCGGTTCGTATACGTACAGCGCTTTCGACGGGTAATATAAAGACCTTTCCGTCCCCTATCTTACCAGTCTTCGCAGCATTAACGATAGCAGTTGAAGTCTTTTCAGCTTGGGAATCATCCACTACTACTTCCAGCATCACCTTGGGAAGAAAGTCCACAGTGTACTCACTACCACGGTAGATTTCCGTATGTCCTTTCTGGCGACCAAAGCCCTTGACTTCGGTCACAGTCATTCCCTCGATACCAACGTCAGCAAGCGCCTCTTTAACCTCTTCGAGCTTGAAGGGCTTGATGATAGCTTTTACCAGTTTCATAGTTTATAATCCTAAAGGTTGTATGTAAGTAAATTATGCGTATTAGCGTTAGCTTTGAGCGAAGTCAGGATATGCGGCTTGTCCGTGCTCACTTAAGTCAAGACCTTCTGCCTCTTCTTCAGGAGATACACGTACGCCCATGATTGCCTTAATTATACCAAAGACAATAAACGCAAATGCGAATGCAGCGATTGACACTGCTAGAGTACCAATTAACTGGGTTACAAAGTTTGCACCGCCCCAGATACCAACTGCAAGCGTGCCCCAGATGCCGCAAACACCGTGAACAGAAATTGCACCTACTGGGTCATCAATTTGAATCTTATCGAAGAACAGAATTGAAAATACCACAATCACACCTGCGATCGCTCCTACGGTAACTGCAGCCCAAGCACCCATGGCATCAGCACCTGCAGTTATACCAACAAGACCTGCTAGTATACCGTTAAGCGCCATAGATAAATCTGGTTTCTTCAAGAACAGCATTGAAGCTATAATGGAAGCTAAACCACCAGCTGCGGCTGCAAGCGCAGTTGTTACGAATACGAGGCCAACTCCTGCTGGATTTGCGGAAAGCACAGACCCCCCATTGAAACCAAACCAGCCTAGGAAGAGTAAGAAAACACCGATTGTTGCAAGTGGCATGCTGTGGCCAAGAATTGGCTTGATCTTACCATCCACATATTTACCCGAACGTGGTCCGAGTATCATAACACAAGCAAGAGCTGCAAAACCACCAAATGCGTGAACAACAGAAGAACCAGCGAAATCATAAAAACCGCCTTCGAGGCTACCTAGCCAACCTCCGCCCCAGTGCCATGCTCCAACCATAGGATAAGCAATTGCAACTAGTAGAGTAGCAAAAATCATAAAACTACCAAGCTTCACGCGTTCAGCAACAGCACCCGATACAATAGTAGCAGCTGTCGCGGCAAACATAGCTTGGAAAATAAAATCTCCATAACCGGTCATCGCAAGTCCGACACCGCCGTATCCGAAGGTATCGTCAGCGTTACCAGCTGCAGTGAGTGCGTAACCAAATTCACCTCCAAATGCAAGCCAGCCATCAATGATCCATCCGTCACCCGGATAGTGAGTGTTAAAGCCTATGAGCGCGTATGTGAACAATCCAATGCAAATTATGAAAACATTCTTAAAAAGAATATTTACAGTATTCTTGGACTGCGTCAATCCAGCTTCAAGCGTTGCGAAGCCAAGGTGCATAAGGAAAACAAGCGCTGCTGCAATCACTGTCCACAACATCGAAGTTGTGAAAAAGTCGAAAGCGTAAGCGTATTCACCTTGAGCTTCTAGCAAGGCAATATAGTCTTCATCGCCGGATGCCATAGGATCAAGCATGACCTCGGCATTCAAATTAGCAGATAAACACATAAATGTGATGCCGCTAAACAATAGTGTTAATAAGAAGTTTTTAATCTTCATGTTAATATATATCAGTTATTTAGTATGAATAGGGAGTTAGACTGAACGACTAAATGCCACCCAGCGTTGTTCATGAAACGACACGAACTCGCTAAAATATTAGCAATGCTCATGCCAATTAGTAGAAGATCAATTAAAATGACATATTATAAATACTAGTTATTGAAATATATTTTACTAGTATATGCATTTTAGTAACTTATGTATTATATTAAGCAACTAAAAGGCACCCAGCCATTTAGTAGACAAGCCTCTATTTCAGCAGAAATAATAGAACCGTTATGTGGTACTCCCGCCCAGATTCGAACTGGGATTTGCGGCTTCGGAAACCGCTGCTCTATCCATTGAACTACGGGAGCAAATTAACTGTAGAGTCTGTAGAGTGGCGTCTGGGTCAATGCAAAAGCCGAATTGTACTATCTGAATACTTATTGATATGAATAATGTCGCTCCACCGCTATTGTTTGCTTGAACAAATCGTCATCCGCAGAGGATCGCCCCACCATGAATTCAAATTCACCTGGCTCCACGCAGCGCTCCATATTAATATCGTAGAATGCGAGTCGCTCTAAGGGTATTTCAAAAACCACCTTTTTCGCCTGCCCTGCTTGGAGTGGCACTCTGCGATAATCGACTAATTCTTTAACAGGACGTGTCACGGAACTAACCCGATCTCTAAAATAGACTTGGACTACTTCTATGCCAGCGATTTCGCTCAAGTTCTCAATCTGTACGGAAACTCTAATTACAGGTGCTTCTGCAGACAGACCTACTAGATCAATAGCTAATTTGGTATATTTAAATTCGGAGTAGCTTAGCCCAAAACCAAAAGGAAAAAGTGGCGACGTATCTTCGAAGGCATACTTCTTAAAATACTGCGAGGGCTTGTGGTTATACACCATGCGTAACTGCCCAACACTACGGGGCATCGTGAGTGGGGTTTTACCACTTGGATTGACCTCACCAAAAATAATTTCTGCCACCGCTTGCCCGCCAAAACTGCCGGGCTCCCAGGCAGCAATGACGCCTTTAATGTTATCAACAATCCAAGGCTCACAGAAGGGCTTTCCACTAACATAGACTACTGTG
>JAKVCN010000089.1 GCA_022448585.1 Puniceicoccaceae bacterium
TGCCGAGCTAAAGGCGAGATTTACGCCTTTTGCCGCCTCGCTTGCGGAGAATGAAGCGAGTATCGTTGAAGAATTAAATGATGCGCAAGGTAAGGTTATGCAGATAGGTGGATATTTTCGCCCAGACACAGCACTTACATCAAGTGCTATGCGACCTAGCTCAACATTTAACTCCTTGCTTGCTACTCTTTAGGGTACATTAGGAAGTTCGTAAAATCGGTAAGTAAAAAATAGGTAGTACAGCTACCAAGGGCGCTAATTATGAGCTAACTATTCACTCTACCTATTCCTAGTTTGATTTGCACCTCAGGGAATTTATTAAGCTCCGTGACAAACTCTTCTACTGAGAAATCAGCAACCATAAAGTCATCGAATTCGAAGGTGGGCGCACAAGTCTGCCCACTAATACTGACCATAGCAGACATCTCTTTAGGGTCCTGGCTAACATTTCGCAGATCGAGATCAACACCTTGTTTTTTGAAGTAGCTGAGCGCTTCTTCGCACCAAGGGCATCCCGGTTTAATGTACAGTTTAGGCTTTGTTAAAAGAGACATTACATAAATGTAAAACATTTCTACGCACTGGCAAATGAATTTACCTTTTAGCAGTCATAACTAACAAATGTTTGTTACAGAATACATATTTTGAATCCTTAAAGAAACGGTTCTATTTCTTGCGCGATCAATATGGATGGATATAAATTAAGATTGTCTAGTATGAATTCTTTATCTGCACAGCCTCCTGATTTTATTTCTGTAAAAGGAGCGCGAGAACACAATTTACGTAATTTAAGTTTAAAAATTCCTCGTGATCAATTGGTCGTTATTACCGGAGTCAGCGGTTCTGGTAAATCTTCCCTAGCTTTTGATACAGTATATGCAGAGGGTTACCGTAAATATATGGATAGCTTATCTGCAAAGGCGCGCTTAGTGCTTGAACAGTTGCCTCGACCAGATGTTGATTTTATTGAGGGGCTGTCTCCAGTAATAGCAGTTGAGCAGCGCACTGGAGGGGGTGCTAATCCACGAAGTACAGTAGCCTCTGTTACAGAAATTGCTGATTTTGCTCGGGTATTATGGGCAGTTTGCGGGACGCCTTATTGCCCAATCGATGGTGGCTTAATCGAGCGTCGCTCGATGGATGATTGTTTGACGAGGGTCTTTGCTGAAGCAGATGGCAGTCGCTTGATGATTTTATCTCCTTTCTTAACCGCTAAGCCTGCGATTCTTCGGGAAGAGCTGCCTCGCTTGCAACAGCGTGGGTTTCAGCGGGTGCGATTAAATGGTGTGGTACACCGCTTAGATGAACCTGGCATTATAGATTCTAAAGCTAGCGAGATTAGCGTGGAGATTGTAGTCGACCGCATTGTGTTAGCAAAAGACCAGCGTAGCAGGCTAGCTGATTCGCTTGAACTCGCGTTCAGTGAGGGTGGGGATCGTGCGATTGTGATGGTTCAAAAAAGTGACTCGGAAGATTGGAGTGAGTTTGCCTTAAGTAACCGCCTGTCGTGCGTAATTTGTGGCACTGTTTACGAGCCACTAACTCCACGAAGTTTTTCATGGAATCATGCAGAAGGTGCTTGTGAGAGTTGCGGTGGTTTGGGAGAAACCTTGCAATTCCAGCCTGAACTACTGGTTCCAGATCCTACTAAGTCTGTGAAGAAAGGAGCGCTAAAGCCGTGGCGATTAGGATCCAAACAGATGATTATAAAGCGCAATGCGATGTTAAAACAATTAGCAGAGCAGTTGCCTTTTGATCCAGACTTGCCCTGGAATGAACTCCCAGAAGAGCTTCACGATCAGATTCTTCACGGGACTGGGGAGCGACTTTTTAGTTTCAAGCTCAAGGGGGGAAATTCAAAGCCAGAGATGTTGCCATTTCATGGTGTTTTAGCGGACTTGGAAAATACTCGTCGCACGACAAGTAGTGATGGCTTGCGTGCTCGATTGATGGCTTATCAGACGAGTAGCCCATGTGCGCAGTGCGGAGGTCGCCGATTACGCGCGGAGAGTTTAAGCGTTCTTATCGAAGGAGCCTCGATTGCAGATTTTTTAGAGTTATCATTAACGCAAGCTTGTTCCTTTGTTCAGCGTCTAGAAACAAGCCCTAAGTACGCTACAGTAAGTGATGCGGTGCGTGGATTATCCTCGCGATTAAAATTTTTGAATGAGGTTGGGCTGAGTTATTTAACTCTAAACAGATGCTACTCCACGCTCAGTGGTGGAGAAGCGCAGCGAGTGCGACTAGCCACACAGCTTGGGATGTCTTTAGTTGGTGTTGTTTATATTTTAGATGAGCCGAGCATCGGTCTTCACCCCCTGGATAACCGCCGCTTAATCCGTACTCTTTCAGGCCTTCGAGATCGTGGAAATTCTGTAATAGTAGTGGAGCATGATGCCGATACAATGCGCGCAGCAGATCATTTGATCGAACTTGGTCCAGGGGCGGGAAGTGAAGGTGGATCTTTGATTTATTCAGGTACACCAGAGTCTTCATTTACCTCTACATCTAGTTATTCAGGTAGTTTTTTATCTGGTAAGGATGCGGTTCAAAAGGAGGCGAAGACATTAGAGCCTGGGCAGGAATGGTTGAAAGTAATCGGCGCTAAAGAGAACAACTTAAAAACTATTGATGTGCATTTTCCTGTGGGTTTATTGACCGTTGTATGTGGGATGTCTGGCTCTGGGAAAAGTACTCTAGTTAATGATATACTGGCAAAAGCGGCCGCCTTTAGACTCAACCGTGCAAAGACAATTCCAGGCAAGCATACCAAAATTGAAGGCCTAGGTTCTTTTAGTTCAGTGGTCCAAGTTAATCAGGATCCAATTGGGCGTAGCCCTCGATCCAACCCGGCTACTTATACCAAACTGTTTGATCAGTTGCGCGATCTTTTTACTAAGTGCTCCCTAGCTAAAATTCGTGGTTATAAGCGTAGTCGTTTCAGCTTTAATGTTAGTGGGGGGCGCTGTGAGCGATGTAAGGGAGATGGTATGATCAAATTAGATATGCAATTTATGGCTGACGTTTACAGTGAGTGCCCAAGTTGCCAGGGAAAAAGATACAATCGAGAGACGCTAGATATACGCTTTAAGGGGTATAGTATTTCGGATGTATTAGAAATGAGTGTGCGGGACGCAATGAATGTATTTAATAAACAGCCCCGCATCTACGAAAAACTAAAGACACTTTCGGATGTTGGTTTGGGGTATATTAAGATAGGGCAACCAGCCACTACTTTATCTGGCGGGGAGGCTCAGCGAATCAAACTTGCTTTAGAGCTAAGCAAGCGCCAGCAAGGAGAAACCTTGTACATCTTAGATGAGCCTACGACTGGGCTGCACTGGCTAGATGTACAACGGTTACTTGACCTATTATTTCGCTTACGAGATGCGGGTAATTCTATCATTGTGATTGAGCATGACCTTGATGTCATTCGCTGCGCCGATTGGATTGTAGAGCTTGGTCCTGAAGGTGGAGAGTCTGGTGGAGAGTTAGTCTACGCAGGTAGCTCTGCAGAGTTTCAGCTCGGAGTAGCTACGCCGACACAGCAATGCCTATAAAAATAGATCTTTTTTATTCTGTAGTGGATGGACCGCTACTTACATAAAAGGAATATAATTTATTGGATTCCAGTTGCGTTCTTTTTGTATAATAACTCCATTTTCATTTCTTGTGCTCGCGCAAGCGGTAAAGCTACTGATCAGCAATGCAGTTAGTAGTGATAAGAAGAGTATTTTCTTCAGTACTTTCATGGTTTAATTTTCTAGTGCAGTTTTTGACTGTTTATCGTACAAATTCTTATAGAGTGAGTTTCTGGGATACAGCTGCGCATGAGTACCGCTGGCTATGACTGTTCCTGATTCAAAGACAAGAATACTATTCGCGTGCTGAATGGTACTAAAGCGGTGAGCAATGATAATTACAGAGCGCCCTCTAGACAGTTCTTCAAGAGCAGCTTGGATTTGGTGTTCACTTTCTGCATCGAGCGAGGATGTAGGTTCATCAAGGATAATAATAGGTGCATCCTTTAAAAAAGCACGGGCTATTGCTATGCGCTGGCGCTCTCCGCCAGAGAGCCTTGCTCCGCGCTCACCGACCCTAGTTTCATAGCCTTCTTCGAGTGCCTCTATAAATGTATGCGCGTTTGCCATTTGCGCGGCTTTTATAATTTCTGCATCCGTTGCCAGTGGCTTACCTAAACGAATATTATTGGCAATAGTATCGCCGAATAGAACCGCTTCTTGGGAAACGAGCGCAATTTGTGCGCGCAAATCAGCTTTGGAAATTGTGCGAATATCTAAGCCGTCAATAGAAATACATCCACTGGTGACATCATAAAAGCGCGGGACTAAGTTAGCG
>JAKVCN010000009.1:0-103469 GCA_022448585.1 Puniceicoccaceae bacterium
ATCCGCTTTTTTGACCGCTTCAGCGGTTTCATACACTTCAAAGCCCTGACTTTTTGCAACCTCCCAAGATTTACTTCCGCTGTAAAGGCCAATGATAACATTTTGACCACTATCCTTTAGATTTTGAGCATGGGCGTGGCCCTGAGATCCGTAGCCAATAATCGCTAAAACTTTGTCATTTAAGACGTTCATATTGACGTCAGATTCTGTATAAACTTTTGCAGGCATAGTATTTTTGTATGTGGGTGATTCTTTTTTATTGAGGTTAAATTATTTTTGTTTTTTTAGCCGCGCTTAAGAGCCAACTTACCTGTACGAGCCATCTCTACGATTCCGTAAGGTTCGACAAGACTAATGAATGCGCGAACTTTATTAGAATTCCCTGTCATTTCAATATTAACAGTATCTTGAGCAACATCGATGATCTTAGCGCGAAATATGTCGCAAACTTGCATTATTTCAGAACGCTGTAGGGCGGTCGCATTGACTTTGATAATAATTAGCTCTCTCTCAGTTTCTTGTCCTTTAGAGAACTCGGTTACTTCAAGTACATTAACTAATTTATAAACTTGTTTGATAGCTTGGTCTAGTGCTTCGCTGTCACCTAGTATTGTGGCAGTAATTCTAGATAATTGATTGTCTGGCATTGGACCTACATTCAAGGTTTCAATATTAAATCCACGACCGCTAAACATCCCAGCAATGCGAGCGAGGACTCCAAATTTATTTTCTACTAGAATGGATATAATATGGCGCATAACATGAATTGTATAAAACCAGAATGAAATATGGTGAACGGAGAGGGACTCGAACCCACGACCTACTGGGTGTAAACCAGTTGCTCTAACCAACTGAGCTACCCGTCCCTATAATTCATAAAAGATTTGTAAGATGCTTCCATGAATGTGCAGATCAAGCCAAATTTGTCTTAAAATTAGAAGTTTTACTCTCAGTTACCATCAAATCTACTGTTTTAGCGATTGAGATAATCGATATACTTTCCTGCATATTGTAGTTGGATAAATATAAATGCCACCATTAGCGGATTAATTTGTAGTGCATAGATTCCTCACAAAAGATTTTCTGTCGATGGATTTATAAAAAGATGTACCAGTAACGAGGGTATCCGCTCCAAGTGATCTACATATTTTTCCAGTAACTGAATCAACTCCTCCGTCCACTTCAATTCGATAATTCAAATTTAACTCACATCGCCAGCGATCTAATACTTTTATTTTTGAGGTAACTTCTTTATCAAAAATTTGCCCTCCAAATCCTGGTTGTACTGCCATGACTACAACAATATCGCACAAATTAAGATAGGGGCGAATTAGCTCTACAGGGCTATCGGGATTTAGAGCAATTCCACTCAAACACTGGTTATTTCGGACAGTCTCTAGAGTATCTTTGATCGAATAATTGGGCTCAACATGAATTGTAATTTGATCGGATCCAGATTTTATAAATGCATCAATATAATTATGGGGGCTGTCGAGCATAAGATGAACATCGAAAAATAGATTAGATTGCTCACGTAGCGCTTTAACAGTTTGAGGCCCAAATGTTAGATTTGGCACAAAGTGCCCATCCATTATGTCGAGATGTACCCATGGGGCTCCTGACTTTTCGATTTGTTGAAGGCTAGATACAAGATTAGAATGATCCCCTGCCAATATAGAGGGTGCTATTATAGTCTCATGTGGTGATGACATGATCTTTTATGGTTTAAAAGTATGGTCATAGGCAATCCAATAGCTGTGCTAACTGCGTTATTTCAATGTCAGCTTCAATATGCTTGCATTGTGGATCGTCTTTTCGTCGACGCAGAGATAGTTTATCACCTGCAAAAAGTGCTGTCTTAAATCCCACTGATTGAGCAGGCCATATATCATTGCGAACGTCATTGCCGATGTAGAGTACTTGGTTAGGATCAATTTGGTAAAATTTGAAGAGGTTGGCTGCAGATAATTCGTATAATCGCTTCGATGGTTTACCTTCTCTTAAAACATATGACCAGATTGCACATTTCATACAGATATTTAATTCATTTAAACTTTTTCCAATGAGTGCATCAAAGAGCATCGTAGTATAAAATTGTGCATTAGATATGATGCTAATTTTCAGTCCTCGTCGGTGTAACTCGCTTAATGTGTTTTCTAGTCCAGGCATCGGTTGTGTAGGATTTACCCTGCATTCATAGCTGATTATTAGTCCTTCAATATCTAGGTCGGCGGGCAGGGGAGTAATGATTTTTTTTGTAACCAGTTCTCCCAAAAAGTGTTTCCATACCTGGCGTATATCTACTTCAGGATAGCAGATACCTTCATTTCTTCTTTTTTCTTGAAAACATTGAATTGATTCAAGCAGAAGATGATTAAGGTGTGAAGAATCTGAAGTAGAAAGTACGTCTACACCTTGATTAGACAGCGAAAAACGTAGCGCATCATTTGAATTATTACTTGAGGATAAGCTAATATCACCAACGCTAGAACTTAATAATGTGCCATAAATATCAAATACTACTGCTCTAATATCGCTAATTTTATTTATTCGTGCAGCAGTATTTTCGGGGCAAATTACTGGTCCTTGTGCTGCATTATTACGTATAAACTCTATATGTTTGAGTTGTTTCATGTTCGCAATAGCCGAAAACGTTTAGGCTTTAGAAATCCATCAATAAGAAGGTCTGGATTTAAGTAGTCGATCGAGGTATCTCTTTTTATGGAACCATAGATATTAAGGAGATTTTCTATATAATTTTTTAAACTAAATCGATTTGAGATTTGAATACTATTATTTTCTGCAGTTAATCGATCTTTAGCTGTATGCAACTGCGGCAATAGTTGCTTAGCTTTCGGCTCATTAATCAAGAATGCTATTACCTTCTCTTGCATTTCTTCATCAAGACCGCCAAAATCTACCGTGTTTGTTGTTGGTTGAATTGAATCAAGCGCTAATTGTGGCGCATCGACTGGTAAGACTCTGTTATATGCTGCGTAGATTTTCCTTAATTCTTTTGAGATTTTGCTGAGTAGTTGATCCATATCAATCCATTCATCTGGTATTGGTATATGAGTGTACAGGCTTTCAAGTTTAATTCCTTGTATTTTAAAATCAGCTGTAATTTCGGGTAGATTTCGTCCTACAATATGTTTTTTCAACATCCAAGGCTCTAAGAATGACAAGCCAAATCCCTCTGCTATACTAGTTGTTATAATTGCTTCAGCTGAAGAGATGATATTTTCAAATGACCATCGATTGGATTCAGCAATTCCGAAAGAAATAGCTAAGTTGTTTATTTGCGCGATTTTTTGCCAACGATTATAGGAGTCATAATAGTTTGTGTTAGTTGGTCCTAGCGTAGTTGCGAAGTGAGTATTTTTTTGATCTAGAGTTGCCCAAAGTAGTAGTTCGCCAAAGTTCTTACGTCGGGTAGCACGTGCGGGATAAACTATTAAGCGATCGGTATTGAGATCCTCTATAATCGATCTTACTTCAGCTTGATCAGTACGTTTTTTAGTAGTATTAATAGGGTTTGTCAGTAGATGAAGTCTATCTCTATCAATGCCTGTGGCTAAAAATATTTGATAATCGCGGGCATTTATGACCCCATAATGAACATTTTTGCAATTTGGATAGAGTTTTTTTGACCATTGGGCTCTGCGTTTATTTTCGGTATAATTGTTAGGACGACCGTCCTCTGCAAAATCGTGCATTTGTAGTAAAACGGATTCTCCATTTTTAGCTAGTAAAGCCACAAGTCCTGGCAAAGCATGATTTTTGCCTAGTGAATGATTATGTATGTGCCATACATCTGGCGATCCACCAAGTGCTGCTCTAGCGCTTGACCTTAATTGATCTAAAAGATCTCTAGAGTCTGGTGTTATTTGTTGCTGGTTTGAATAGTTTAAACCAGCAACTGTTCTAACATATTCGCAGTAGTGAAAATTACTGCTCTTATCACCAGAAAGCACCACAAAATCATGTTTTTCGTGGTGCTGGTTTAAACCTAGTAATGTCGATTCAATGATACGGGTAACACCGCCTCTTTTGAGGTGGTAGTGAACAATAGCGATGCGCATGACTTAGTTCTGGCAATTAACACCAAATTTTTTACAATATTCTGGAATGGTTATCATCGGTGGTCGCTCGTACTCTATGATTGACTTTTCGAGTAGGTCGTATCGGTTTCCTTCTGCTTGAAACTGCCTATACAGCGTCGCCATTTCAGGTAATTTGTCGACCATATCATAACGTTTCATTCGGTTGAGAAAGGTTTGAAGTATTCCGAAAGACATTTTTCCAAGTGCTGTAGTGCTCTGATTTCGATGGATGCGTTGATCTAAGTCACACTGAGCAAAGGCTTCTAGACCCCACTGCATGTAAACATCTAATATGTGTGCAGTTTCAACGCCATATCCTATAGGAAAAGGAATTTTTTCTAGTACTTCTCGGCGCACTGCAAACTCTCCTGAAAGAGGCTGTATCAGTGCGGCTAATTCAGGAAAAAACAAAGAGAATAGTGGTCGAATTAAAATTTCAGTTACTCGTCCTCCTCCGCTTGCTCGTACGCCTGACGAAAATGTAATTGGGCGATCATAAAATGCCTTACAGTATTTAGTTTTAGGGTTTAGTAGCAAGGGTCCGAGGATTCCGGTCACAAAGCGTGGATGGATATTAGCTATATCAGCATCGACATAAATTATTATATCACCAGTTAGTTGATAGATAGCCTTCCAAAGGTTTTCTCCTTTGCCTGGCTTGTCTCCAACTTTTGACAGAATGTCTTTAGCTTTATACGTGTCTGCGCCAAATGAAGCAGCAACTTCAATGGTCTTATCTTTTGATCCAGAATCAATGACTGCAAACTCATCTATGAGTGGGTAGCGCTCCATAAGTTCGGAGCGAAAAATAACAATCTCTTTGCCTATCGTTAGCTCTTCATTTAGAGTTGGAATACATAGTGATATTTTAAGATTCTGTTTCTCTTTTAGTTCAACTAACTTTAATATATCCCAAAATTCTCCGTGATGGAAAGTATTCGTATCTAGCCATTTATCTAATTTTTTAGACATCACAAATTCCTTGATCTATTGAATTAATAAGTGCAATTAATTGCGCAAGACCATCAAATGTTGGTTCTATATCAATGGACTCATTGTATTCGTTTTTATGCTGGCCCGTGGTTAGACCGAGGGTGACACTTGGTATGTTAGCTCTAATTAGTTCGCTTAATTCACCAACACTCGGATCAATATAAGGATTTATATTTAGAGCTCCAAGGATCTTACGCATTGATTTTACTAGGGGATGACTGTAATCAATTCCACCATGCTTGCGGTGAGCAACTACTGTTAGTGTAATGTCAGTTCTGGATTGTGTGGCTATCTCCTCGATCAAGTCGGCGATCTGATCACGCAATAATGAAACCATGCCATCAGCTTCACTACGAATTTCAAAACGTAAATTTGCAGACGTCGGTTGAGTTGCAAAAGAGGTGCCGGTATTCATAGAACCAAATATTATTTTTGTCTTCGGTTCAGTTGGAATAGAGATTGATTGAACTCCTTGTACGATACGGGTTAAGAGAGTCACCGCACTTGTAGCCCCAAAATTAGTCCAATCGTATTGAGAGGGCATGGTAAGATTGATCTCTCCTCGTAACATACCTACAGAAGCATAACTAAGGCGTCCTAGTTGTATACCTTCCACGCAGATACCAGCGCGTAGTGGGAATTTATTATTTTCTAAGAAGAATTTGATGCCTCCTAGATTACCATGACCTAAACTTCGTGTACATCCAAGTAATATGATATTGTCATCAAAGCGAAGTTCAAGTCTTTGCAAAATATTGGGTAATGTAGCAAGTGCTGCTATCCCAAGGCTGTTATCACCTATTCCAGGGCCTCGAATAGTATCCTTGGTAACGGACATTGCATGGTCTACTTTGTTTGAAAAAACTGTATCAGCATGCGCACAAATTAGAATATTATGCTCTCCCACGGTTCCTGGTATCATCGCCATACAATTGCCGGGAATTTCATCAATGGATATATTTTGTAAACCTGCTTCAATGAATCGATTACCTAAGAATGCGACTCGCTTTTGTTCGCCGAAAGTTGGCGCCGGCAATTCGCCAAGCATCATGGCATTGGTTAGTAATATTTCACGTAATGGACGTAATGCTTCTCTATGAGCTGGAATTAAATCCAGTATAGAATTTATATCATTGGGCATTTAGATGTATATTATTTAATGACGATTTTATTTGGATCAAAATCAACCTTCGGGTAGCTTAAGTTCATTTCATCCAAAATAGCTATTATAATTCGTGCTACTAGCAGATTACGCGCCCACTTCTTATTTGAAGGAATTACAAACCAAGGAGCATGTGGATGGCTAGTCTTAGAAAAAACCTCTTCATAGGCTTGTCGGTATTTTTTCCAACTTGAACGCGCATCTAGATCGGACCGATCAAACTTCCAATTTTTCTTAGGGTTATCGAGCCTTTCTTGTAATCGTAAACGCTGAGTCTCTTGATCGATGTGTAAGAAAAATTTAAGGATCACAGTATCTTCATCTACTAGCATTTGTTCAAAGTCATTGATGTGTCTAAAGCGCTTGCGCCAAACCGAATCAGGCTTGAGTTGATTTACTCGTACAGCAAGTACATCCTCATAGTGACTTCTATCAAATATCATAATTTCACCCATTGCAGGAGCGCGTTTATGAATACGCCAAAGATAATCATGTGATAATTCTCGCGTGGATGGCTTTTCAAAACTTGCTACACGAACGCCCTGCGGATTTACGCCTCTAAATACGTTCCTAATAGTGCTATTTTTACCGCTTGTGTCCATGCCCTGTAGCACGATCAATAACTTTTTGCGACGGTCGACGAAGAAACGTTGCTGTAAATCAGCTATGCTATCATTCAATCTGCTCAGCTCTTCCTTAGCATCGCTTTTATTGTCAGGTAGATCGCTCCATGGATCAGAATTTACTTTGGAGAGGGGAAGATTACTGTTCTTGTTAATGAGGTATTTACTAAAATTTAAAATAGACATTATAGTATACGTAAAAAATTATTTTTGGTATTCATTTCAATGTATCACTGCCGAATACTAAAGTTGTAATTTATCATCTGCTTGTCATCTTTCTATTAGTGAATACTATTGAAAGTTTATCTAAATTTCGCACATTGATATCAGGTTTAGAGCCTAATGGTAGTTCTGCATATTTGAGTATAGTTACTAGTGTCACGAATTTCTCCTTCCCAGAAGAAGAGGCATTAGTTGCACATGCATCCGATAGTAGAAGTGCTGAATTCATTACAGGAAGAGAGTCATTAAGAAATGCACTGGGTCAACTAGGATTTGCACCGCAAGCAATTTTGCCAAATTCAAGTGGGGTACCTAAACTGCCGGACGGTGCTGTTGGATCAATAGCGCACTCTCGAAAGCTGTGTTGCGCAATAGCTGGTCATAATAGCGATTTTAAGGCATTAGGAATAGACATAGAAGGGACTGATCGCTTGACCGCGCGGGCAGCTAGGCGTGTTAGTACTGCGGATGAAAAAAAATGGACTAGTGATGATCAAGTACGCTCCAGCATACTTTTTTCTTTAAAAGAATCTTTTTACAAAATGCAATTTCCTTGCTGGAATAAGCTGGCTAATTTTGATGACGTATCTCTTGAAGTAGACCTTATGTCCGGCAAAGCTATAATAGCTAAAATTTCTCCTAAATTTGGTTGTTCTTTGAGGTCTTTAACGAGCCAGATACATTTTAATTTTGCACTACATGACTCTCATGTGGTATCGATTTGTTGGTTAAGAGTGTATTAACTGTGTTGTATTTTCCACTCGTGTGCAAGTATTGCATCGGTAGCTCCAATTGATAATTCTATCCACATTTTTAAGGCTTCATTACGAGTTACGCCCGACATTGTGGCAGGAATTTTGTCATCTTTCTCAAGGTTTTCCAAGGTAGCTATACCACTCGGAAATAGCGATATGGCCCATCCGCAAGTATGGTTAGTGAGACATATATCTGGGTAGTCAAAAATATTGATTTCAGGCTCATCCAATCGTTTAATAAGGGTACGCATTTGGCTCTCAGTGGGGTTTATTATAGTTACCCCCTCATTATCTGTAGAATGATAAAGCACCTAGTTAATAAGGTAATAGAAAACTTTGGAATTTCTGCAATTAGTATGGTGTTCTTCTTGCCTAATCAGTGGTAAATCTTCAATTTTACCTTCTTTGAAATTACATACTTTCTCAAAAAAATCGGAAGCTTTTGTGGTCATTGCAAATAATTTCTTAGTGCCATCTAGATGAGCTAGTTTGATCGCGTATTTAATTAATTTTTTCCCGACTCCTTTACCTTGGTAGAAAGATTGAACATATACACTACCAATTTCTATAATGGACGAGTTGGAGTATTTCCTTAAATGCATACATCCTATAATACTGCCATCTATTTCATACACTAAGTAATTATTAATCTCATTGATAATATGCTTTAGGGATCGATTGAATAGTGTTTCTGATCGTACGGCATTCCTCGTAATATTATAGATAGATTGTGCATCTTTTTTATGCGCAGGACGTATCGATTGATATTCATCACTGTAGATCATAGTACCAATTCCTACTTTATCAAAAACTTCGTTTAGCAAGGCTCCAAATATCCTTCCATCTAAGATATGAGCTCTTGGGGTCCCCATACGCACTGCTTTTGCTGAATATCTTGCTTTACTAATTAAGCGTTCCTTAATTAATTTAGAGTTGTTTTTCAGGTATAATTCTAATTCGTCAACAGGCAGATTTTTTAGCGTCTGGCCTTTTTCGCGAATTCCGGTCTCAGTAGTCATATAAATTAACTTAGTTGCTTCTATTTTAGCTGCTAATTCAGAAGCGAGTAGATCGGAGTTGATGCGCAATGGTCTACCATTTCGATCATATGCAATTGGTGATACAATTGGAGTAGTTTGGCTACTGAGGAGCTGATTAAAAAGTTTCAGATCGAGCTTATCTACATCACCGCTATTGATTTGATCTATACCTTTCTCAATCCCAATTGATTTTGCGCGTACGCCGTTACAACTGGCGCAACGTAAATTACTCCGAGTTAATCCCTGTGTAATTAGGGAGCCGACTTCTCCAGCTATTTCCATTGCCAAAGTTAGTGTAGTATTATCGGTAGCACCTTCACCGTGACTATCGCTAATTTCAATATCTTTTAGCTTAGAAGCACTCTGTATTTGATGTCCTATACCATATGCTAATACGACCTTTATATTTAATGATCTAAGCACTGCAATATCAAGCAGTACATTTTGAAAATTATCATGAGCGATTAAGCTGCCATCTAGTGCGATTACAAAAACTTGATCGCTAAACATTGGAACATATTTTAATATTCCTCGTAAGTCAGTGGGCTTAATTAAGCTGTCACTAGTTATGGTAGGTGTTGGCATGAATTTTATTGTAGTAGCTATAACTTTGTGAGTTCGCTTGTGGCTTGCAAGGCGCATGTTTCTTGCTTAAACAAATATTAGTCATGTTTTCTAATTTAACCAATAGCCTACCGAAGGCTTTTTCTCCTAGTGTTGAAAGCTTTTTAGCTTGGTTACAGTTAGAGCGTGGACTTGCCAGCAATACTATAGAATCGTATGCGAGCGATCTATCGCATTGTGCAGCCTTTTTAAATCATTTGGGTTTTGTGGACTGGGCTTCTGTGGATGATTTAGTACTGCATAAGTGGGTGGAGAATCTAGCAAGTCAAGGTTACGCCCGTAGTAGCCAATCTAGGAAGCTTTCCACTCTGCGTGTATTTGCAAAGTTTTTAGTGCGTGAAAAAATCCGAACTAGTGATTTTACCGAATTATTGAGGGGTCCTCGTTTGTCGCGTAAATTACCTAATACACTTTCTCGAAAAGAAGTGGACCTTCTTTTGCAGTCCCCCTCTATATCGACTCCCCATGGAGTTAGAAATAGGGCAATTCTAGAGCTGTTCTATAGCAGCGGTCTTAGGGTTTCGGAACTTTGCGCTATTGAATTACAAAGTCTCAACGTAGATGAGGGTTACGTGCGTATATTTGGAAAAGGATCAAAAGAAAGAATTACGCCAATTGGAAGTACCGCGATTAATGCAGTACAAAATTATCTAGTCAGCGCACGTCCTTCTTTTGTTAAGGCTCATACAGGTAGCGCACTTTTTCTTAGTCAGCGCGGCAGAGCTATCTCTCGAAAAACAGTTTGGGTAATGATTAAAGAACAAGCTACAAAGATTGGAATAAACAAACCAATTAAACCACATTTATTACGTCATTCATTTGCAACACATTTGCTTGAGGGAGGGGCTGATTTAAGAGCAATACAAGAAATGATGGGACATGCAGATATTTCAACTACTCAAATTTATACAGCAGTGCAAGCGAATCGACTCGCCGATGAGCACGCCTTATATCATCCACGAGGGAATACTAAAAAAAAGTAATGAGCATAGGTATTAGAATAAAGATTTACACTTACAAAAGATGCAGCAGTTGTAACAATGCAATCAATTGGCTTAAGTTTAATGGGCACGAGTATCAGGAATTTGCTATCCGTGAGACGCCACCAAGTATTAGTGAACTTAAATCCATGCTTTCCTTTTTAAATAATAATATCCGCTCATTGTTCAACAGTTCAGGCCATGACTACAGGGTCCTTAATTTAAGGGAAAAAATTTCTAAATATACAGAAGATGATCTTATTTTACTACTTTCTGAAAATGGTAATTTAGTGAAACGTCCATTTTTGCTTGGCAATAATTATGGTTTGGTCGGTTTTAATGAGGCTATATGGGAGGAAGTAATTAAGTAATTATATTTTTAATGAGCGCTATTAATGATTTACTTGTAACCGTCGAATCTTTACGAGCACCTGATACTGGTTGCCCATGGGATATTGAACAAACACATCAATCAATTGCTGATTGTTTGGTAGATGAATGCTGCGAACTGTTACAAACCATTGATCGTAATGACATGTATCACATGGAGGAGGAATTAGGCGATGTCTTACTACAAGTTGTTATGCATGCGCAGATGGCAAAAGAATCTGGGCATTTTGATTTCGAATCGATTTGCCTCGAAGTTAACACGAAGCTTATTCGCCGGCATCCACATGTATTTGGTCCTATCAAATTAGGTGGTACTGAGGCTGCTTTGAATCAGTGGGATACTATCAAGGCATCTGAAAAAAAACGTGGTCCGAAGCAAAAAGGATTATTTAAGGATTTGCCATATCAGTTGCCTGCGCTTCTAAGCGCTAGGGATGTGTATAAGCAAATTCGAAAATTAAAATTAACTGCATCAAAAATTATAGATGAAGAAGCTATTGAGGCAAAAGCTAATGCTTTAGATCACACTGGATCAACTGTAGGTAAAGAACTCTTTGAAATTGCTGCTGCTTGTAGAATTAAGGGTTTAGATCCAGAGGCATTGCTTCGTCGTTATACGCAAAGTGTAGTGGATTATTTGGAGCAATGATATGTCGTTTCTATACCACTAAGGTATCAATTTATGGTTTTTACACGAGAAAGTGGGCAGTCAGTACCTGTAGAATTGCGGCGTCGTAAGGGTACACGCAATCTTAGGCTAAGCTTTGGGCTCAATAATCAGATCTTATTCTCGATCCCGCCTAGATGCTCAGAACGTATAGCCATTGATTTTCTAGAATCACAGCGTGAATGGTTAGAAGCAGGACTTGATAAGTTGCCTGCTACTAGTTCATTGCGAACTTGGATAAATCGCTATCCGAAGTTATGCGCAAGTGGTGAATTGTTTCACGTATCAATACAAGCTGCAAAAGGTAGAAATTCGGACTATATATTTTCTAATTATGGTTCGGATGTAATTCTCAGGGTGCTTGATCCAAGAGATGATGTGCAATTAATGCATGTTGTCAGATGTTTTGCAAAAGACGCACTTTATTGTCGTGTAGCCTATCAAGCAAAGTATCATGGGTTATCTATTCCGACTGTGAGTGTAAGAAACCAGGTGAGTCGTTGGGGCTCTTGTTCCTTTAGTGGAACTATATCTCTAAATTGGCGTCTCGTACTACTTGATCCGGAACTTATGGACTACGTTATATTGCATGAGTTAGCTCATTTAAAACAGATGAATCACTCCGATAAATTTTGGAATCAACTCGAGAAATATGACCCTTTATACAAATTTCATGAATCAGAAATCAATAAGATTAGTTCCGAAATTATGCGTGTTGAACGTTAATTTTTGAGGGGTTCGAATCGCACGCCTATCATATTATAATCGACACGTACATTGTTGGATATCTTCTCATTAGATATCGGGTTTAACATGCGTCCATCAATTATCACTTGAACATGAACTCTTTTATATTCATCTGCACTTAGCCTAGCTATGTAGCGACCGCTAGGTAGATTATCTGGTTCAATTGGTACTAAATTTCGGCCAATTTTTAAATTATCATATTGATATGATAGTTCACCTTTATTGTTGATAAACTCAATTCTAGCACCCGGACCGCCTAAACTAAAACGTGTGAACTCTATGCTCCGCTCATCTGCGAAGCGAATGCCTACGTGAAGGACACCTGGATTTTTTTCAGTAGCTTTTGGTCCTAGCACAATAAAAAGTCCTCCTACGATACAGGTAAGCACTATTAATGCTGCAACAACATGGTTGCCCTTGAGTATATAGGGATTTGGCATTCCTATACTAGAACCTATATTTCAGATATGCCAATAGCAGATGCAAAGATAACCAAGAGATCCGTCATTTGTTCTACCCAAGACATTGACTCTGAGGATTCCAATATTCGCCTCTCGCGATCTTGGTTGCGTATTGCAATAGCTATGGTTTTTGCAGGTCAAGGAATGGTATTTTCGTTGGCTATCAATATGACTCCACCGGAGTATGGATCGACTTCGTATTGGTTTTTGCACGGTGGCTTAATCCTATCATCTCTGCTAGTTGTATGCTTTCTTGGGTCACCGCTCTTAAGGTCAACTATTGGAATGGTATGCAGTCGTCGCTTGTCCATAGAAGGTCTTTTCACGGTTAGTTTATTAGGGGCTTTTGCAGGATCTTTGCTGAGTACTTTTACTGGTCAAGGTGCTGTTTATTACGAAATTGTTTCCATCGTTATCGCTATATACACAATTGGTCGATTGCTTAGCAGCGTCGCCCAAGATCGCTTAGGCAGAGAAACAATTCAGATAAGAGAGTGCTTCGATTCGGCTTCAATGTGTACTGAGAACGGATGGATTACTGTTAAAGTTAAAGATGTACCGACTGGAGCTATTGTGCGCGTCCATCCTGGAGAACCAATATCCGTAGATGGCACCATATATTCTGGAAGCGCCTACGTTTCAGAGACTGCTTTAACCGGCGAAGCATTACCAGTCGTTCGTAATATCGGAGATTCTGTACGCGCAGGTACTTGGTCTGTGGATGGTTTATTAGAAATTAAAGTTAGGGCTCAAGCGGGTAATCGAGATCTTGATGATTTGTTGCAAAGAGTCGATAACCAAGCAGGTAATCCTTCTAAATTTGAAGCGCAAGCAAATCGCTTAATTCAGTACTTTTTACCCTTTGTCGTGATAACCAGTTTTTTATGCTTCACCTATTGGTTATTCGCAGGCTCTTGGGTTGAGGCAGTGTTTAATAGTATGGCTGTCTTGCTTGTCGCTTGCCCATGCGCCCTTGGTCTTGCAACACCAATTGCGATTTGGCAGGGCTTGCTCCGACTTGCTAAAATGGGAATAGTTAGTCGAGATGGCGCTTTAATTGACGCATTAGCAACGACCCGTCTTGTATATTTTGATAAGACAGGTACGTTGAGTGATGCAACTATGCAAGTTACTAACCTACATGTGGTTAAAGAATGGGAGGATCGTCATGAATCTCTACGAGCAATGATTTATGCGCTGGAGTCAAAGCTAAGTCATCCTATTGCTCGAGCGATTACAAATTTTCTACCGAAAAGTGATCTTTTAATTAAAAATTTTAAAATTATCCCAGGGCTCGGCGTTTCAGGAACTATTGCGAACAAGTATATAGAAGTTGGCGAATTGAGGCTAAATCCTAATTTAGTTAAGGATGATATCCTCGCTAAAATAGAAGTTGGCAAAGGAAAGAGTATTTACGTTTTTATTGATAAACAGCTGGCTGCTATTTTTACTTTAAAAGAGCAATTACGTTATGGGTTTAGCCGTTTAATACGAGGATTCAAAAATTTAAACATCGAGCTTGAGGTTTTAACTGGTGATCCAAATCCAGAGATAGAACTACCAGTTTTCGTCCGTTCTGGATTGTCTGCGCAGCAAAAAGAATCACATATTAGAAGTGCGATTAAAAATGGATTATGCCCAATATTTGTAGGTGATGGTATTAATGATGCACCTGCTATGACCGCTTGTATGGCTTCTATTTCCATGGGTAGCGGTACAGCTTTGACTCGTTCAATTGCAAGTGCTCAGTTGGTTAACGATCAGATTAGCGTTTTACCGGAAGCAATTCATTTTACGCGCGCTTTACATCGTCGCTTGAGATCAAACCTCATTTATGCTGCAAGCTACAATGTTTTGGGAATGAGCTTAGCTTTTTTTGGTATTTTACACCCAATAGTTGCTGCCATCATTATGGGTCTATCTAGTTTTATCGTTACTATTCGTGCTGCATGTTTTAACTGGAACTATAATCCTGATTAATACGACATATTGTGTTTACTAATTGATGGGTTCTTTGCTAAACAAGTCGTTGCGTAATTTGTTATTATGATTGATAATTTACTATGATTTTATAACATTAATACGATTGTTTTGAGGTTTTTTTTTGAACACCATGTATACACCTACGCTTTCTGGCATTATTTCTATTATACCGTTTTCTACAGTTTGTGTAGAAAACGTTTGCCATGTGTTTTAGTCATACCTTTAACATCCAAAAACAATCTGATGGATCGCACACGCCAACCGACTCGAAAGGGCTTTCTCAAAAGGGCTAGCTTATCTATTGCAGGTGCTCTTACGCTTAACAATTTAGCACATACGGATACTCCAGCTGGTAAGCTAAGTAGTACTAAATGCGAGATTGAAACGCCTGTAGTTGGTGTGCAACGAGCAAAAGGATCTGTTGCTCGCTCTACAGATTTACAGTCCTAATCGCACAATATAAAAACACACTAAATAAAGCTAGCAATGGCGAACATCTTTCCCAGGTGGGTTAATACATTACCAGTTAAGATAATCATAGGGATTGTTTTAATCAAGACAGCTATTGTCTTAGGTGTTAGCTATTATTTTACCCCTAAGTATACTCGCGTTGGCTACGCGCCAACGCAACCAGTTGCATTTAGTCATGCCTTGCACTCTGGGCAATTGGAAATAGACTGCCGTTATTGCCATACATTTGTTGATCGTTCTGAACATTCTAATGTTCCGGGCTCTAATGTATGCATGTCCTGTCATTCAATGGTTCGCAAAGATGATCCCCAGTTAGCACTTATTCGAGACAGTTATGAATCAGGAGATCCCGTACCTTGGGTGCGTATTCACAAGACTCCAGATTATGTTTATTTTAATCACTCTGTTCATGTTAATCGCGGAATTAGCTGCGTAGAGTGCCATGGTAGAATTGATCAAATGGAAGTTGTCGAGCATGCCATGCCATTGAGTATGGGATTTTGTTTGGAATGTCACCGAAACCCAGAAGAATATATACGACCAGTCCAGGAGGTTTATAATCTTGATTGGGAGCGACCCGAAACCGAAGAGTATAAAGAAGCCGCTACTGGCTTCGTTCATGATTGGAAGATTAATCCACCGCAGAGCTGCTCTGGATGCCATCGTTAGTATAATTTAAAAGGATGATTGAAAAAAATATAGTTGGCCCACGCTACTGGAAAAGTCTCGACGACCTAGCCGAGACTGCTGCTTTCAGGGAATGGATGGAACGAGAGTTTCCATCTGGAGCAAGTGAGCTTGATGGCGTCAATAGGCGACAGTTCATGAAAGTTATGGCAGCATCTTTTGGTCTTGCTGGATTAGGAATGAGTGGTTGTCGCCGTCCGGAGCAGACCATTTTACCTTATGCTAAGCAGCCCGAAAACGTTATTCCTGGTGTACCTATTTATTATTCCTCTTCCATGCCAGGGGTTCGCGAGAATATTCCGTTAATTGTTGAGACGCATACAGGACGTCCGACTAAGCTAGAGGGAAATCCTAGCTATAAAGCATATGGCGGAGCGACTACAGCATATGCGCAAGCAAGCATTTTGAATTTATACGATCCAGATCGTGCAACTAAGAGTCGTGAAGGGGAGGGGACTATTACTCTAGAGGTGGTACGTGATCGGCTCTCTGAAATAAGTGTTTCCCATTCTAATGATATGGGCGAAGGTCTTGTTTTTCTAGCTGAGCCAAGCACTTCTCCAAGTCGAAAGTCATTAGTCGATGCTATCAAATTAAAATATCCTAAGGCTACTTGGACTGAATACTCAGCAATCGATGAGAGTTCTGCGGAAACCGCAGCTATGACAGTTTTAGGAAAGCCAATTCGTGCAATACCTCAATTTGATAGGGTTAAGCGGGTCTTAGCAATTGATGCTGATTTTGTTTCATCTGTAAGTGGGCATCTTGGTTATGCGCGTTCTTTTGCTAAATCCCGCAAAGTTACTAGCGCTAAAGATGCTAATTCAATGAGTCGTTTATATTCGGTTGAATCCTTACTTACGGCGACTGGATCTACTGCAGACCATCGCCTGCGCTTATCGAGTAGTCAGATGGTTGGATTTACTGCTCAAATTGGATCATACATTCTAAAAGCGTGTAATGCTGGAGATTCCCTTATTAAAAAGCTTGATGAGCTTGGGGCTTCAGTTTCTGTCGACCCTGCATGGGTTAATCAATGTGCTGCCGATTTAGTTGAACATGGAGGCAATTCTCTTGTGTTAGCTGGTGACCATCTTCCAGAGGCAGTTCACCATATAGTACTGGCTATTAATACAGCACTGAATGCACCGATCAATTATTTGAATGTGCCCTTTAAAGAAAGTGGGATTGAAGTTGCAGTAGAGCGACTAAATAAGGGAGGAGTAGATACTCTAATTATATTAGGTGGCAATCCAGTTTATAATGCACCGATTGATCTAGATTGGGAAAATGCGCAAAGTAAGGCAAAGAAGACTCTGTTTTTGAGCGATGCGAAAAATGAGACGGCAGCGCACGCAGATATCTTCATAGCGCAGTCTCATTATTTAGAGAGTTGGGGCGATGGGCGTGCTTACGATGGCGTGCTCTTACCTGTGCAACCAATGATCGAACCATTGTTTCCAACAGTCAGTGAACTCGAAGTTCTTTCACTATTACTAGGTTCACAAACGACGGATGCATATAAGATTACTCAAGATACTTTTAGACAGTTAGGTGGTCGTGATTTTAATAAGTTCCTTTCCGATGGTTTATTTGAAAAAAGCTCATATGAAATTATTCCTATTGAGGTCGACTACGCTGTAATTTTTGACGCTTTAAATGTGGATCAATATTCTGCAGAAAATGAGCTTTGTTGTGATAATATAGAAGTGCGTTTTACTCCTAGTTCACATGGAATGGATGGACGTTTTGCCAACAACGGATGGATGTTAGAGTGTCCTGATCCGATGACAAAAATTACTTGGGATAATCCTATTTTAATAAGTCCTCGACTAGCGAAAGATTTAGAAGCGCGTGACGGGGTTCAAATATTTCCTAAAAAGACAGTGCTTAATGGAACTACTTTTGAAGCTGCTAAAGGGACATTACAGCGCAATAAGGCCGTATTTAATGGCGGTAAGGAAATGGCTGTTATAGCAGAGCTAACTATCAATGGGCGTAGCATTGAAGCGCCTATACATGTCTTGCCTGGCCTAGCTAATTATACTATACAACTACCGCTTGGTCTCGGCCGTAAGGTGGTGGGCCGCGTTGGGTCAGGTGTTGGCTTTGATTTTTACAGGCTACGAGAATCATCAAGTATGGGTTATGCTAACAATGCTGCGATTAGGCTGACTGAAAAAACATACCGCCTCGCCAATACTCAGGAACACTGGTCGATGGAAGGGCGTGCAATTGTACGCGAAGCCAATGCGGACTATTACACCAAGCATCCTAACTTTGCTAACAAGGTTGGTGTTGAATCTCATGCACCCGCTAATTATGGTAAATATGAATACAAGTCGCTACAGAAAAAGTCATTGAATAATTACCGGGGTAACTCTGCTTATGAGCATCCAAAATTCAACGAGCCATATCCGAATGTTAGGGTATGGAAGAATAATCAGGACAAGTTCCCAAGAATTCAACAATGGGGGATGGCATTGGATGCAAATAGTTGTTTTGGTTGTTCCGCATGTGTGGTCGCATGTCAAAGCGAGAACAATATTCCAATAGTTGGTAAAGATCAGGTACTTCGTGGTCGGGAAATGCATTGGATTCGAATTGATCGTTATTTTTCTGCTGCTAAGTATGAACAAGCTGAAATACCTGAAGACGTACAAGTTTCGTTTATGGGAGTTGCTTGTGCACATTGCGAGAATGCGCCGTGTGAAAGCGTATGTCCGGTAAATGCCACTGTTCATGACAAGCAAGGTATTAACACGATGGCGTATAATCGCTGCGTGGGTACTCGCTACTGCGCAAATAATTGCCCCTACAAGGTACGACGTTTTAACTTCTTTGATTGGAATAAAAGACAAGTAGGGGAGTTCTATAAAGGTCCCCTAGGTAAGGTTGATGAACCAGAACTTCAAAAAATGCAGAAGAATCCCAACGTTACCGTGCGTATGCGTGGTGTTATGGAGAAGTGTACTTACTGTATTCAGCGCATAGAGTCAGCAAAGATTGATCAAAAGCGCCGCGCGGGACCTTCTGGTGATATCCATGTTAAGGACGGTGCGATTAAAACTGCCTGCCAACAAGTCTGTCCGACCGATGCAATCACATTTGGTGACATTTCTGATCCCAATTCAGAGGTTTCCAAGATGAAAGCAAGTGACCGTAATTATTCCTTACTTGGATATCTAAATGTTCGCCCACGAACTACATATCTTGCTCGTTTGCGAAATCCAAACAAAAAGATGCCCGACTATTATGATAAGCCATTTGCCTACGCCCAATATGATGTACGTTATGGTCATGGGTCTTCAGGAGACAAACACTCTGCAGATGAACATAATAAGCAGGGTGTATTAGACAAAATTCATGATCACCACACTCCTACAGTAAGTGATTAGTCTAACCATTGGTAATTTAAATTATTTCTTTTGAGTATTTTACATAAAGATAATGACAACTAATTCAAATGATAGTTCGATAGACAACTCACAGGCATCTCTTTTAGCAAAAGTCGAACCTGCTGAACTTATCGAGCAACCTCTTGTTGGTAACCAACGTAGTTTTGCTTGGGTAACCAATAAAATTTGTCGTATCGTTGAATCGCCAACTCCGACTTGGTGGTGGGTTTGTATGACAGTAGCACTAATTACAGCAGCTTTTACTGGGATGGGGTTACTCTGGCTTGTTAGTACAGGTGTTGGCGTATGGGGTTTAGCCAATCCTATCAATTGGGGTTGGGCTATTGTTAACTTTGTTTTTTGGATAGGAATTGGTCATGCGGGAACACTTATCTCAGCAGTTCTTTGCTTGCTCAAACAAGGCTGGCGCACATCGATTAATCGTGCGGCAGAAGCGATGACAATTTTTGCTGTAGTGTGTGCAGGAATTTTTCCGTTATTCCATGTAGGTCGAGTATGGTATGCTTGGTGGTTATTTCCACTTCCGAATGCGAATGCAATTTGGCCGCAGTTTCGATCACCACTAGAATGGGATGTTTTTGCAGTTTCCACATACGGCACGGTATCAGTGCTATTTTGGTATATGGGTATGATACCAGATTTGGGAGTATTACGTGACCGTGCTTTGCAACGCTTAAATCTAGATGCCTATAGTGGGTCAAATTTTCTAGCTAAAGCTATGGATATATTTAGAAAATATTTTTATGGTTTATTGGCTATGGGTTGGCGAAATGCTGGTAATCATTGGCGTAATTATGAAATGGCATACTTAATTTTAGCAGGTCTTTCAACGCCACTTGTTCTGTCTGTTCATACTATCGTTTCTTTTGATTTTGCTGCTGCTCAATTACCTGGTTGGCACACTACAATTTTTCCTCCTTATTTCGTTGCCGGTGCAATTTTCTCGGGATTCGGAATGGTCTTAACACTTATGCTGCCTTTACGCGCAATATATGGCTTACATGATTTTATTACACAGCGCCACATTGATAACATGTGTAAAATTTGCTTGGGTACTGGATCCATAGTTGGCTATGCCTACATTATGGAGTTTTTTATCGCTTGGTATGGTGCAAATCCATACGAGAGCTTTGCCTTCATTAATCGCGGGTTTGGTCAGTATTCATGGGCTTACTATATGATGTTTGGGTGTAATGTATTTACGCCTCAGCTATTTTGGTTTAGCGCCGTGCGTCGTAATGCTGCTCTTGTTTGGGTGATGTCTATTTTTATCAATGTAGGCATGTGGTTTGAGCGTTTTGTAATTACCGTTACATCGCTTGCCAATGACTTTTTGCCTAGTTCATGGGGTTACTACTCTCCTACGATTGTAGATATTTTTACTTTCTTTGGTACTTTTGGTTTATTTAGTATTTTGTTTCTGTTGTTTCTTAGGTTTTTACCCTTATTACCTATTGCTGAAGTTAAATTTGTGATGCCGGCAGCCAATCCGCACGGTCATAACGATTCTAAAGGAGGGGGGCATTAATGGCAGAGTCGTACGGCATAATTGCATCCTTTGCGGATACCCCTTCTTTCTACCACGCAGCTGAAAAAGTACGTGATGCTGGATATAAAAAATGGGATACATATTCATCTTTTCCAGTTCACGGTATGCCTGAAGCGCAGGGGCAGGCTCGCTCGAAGGTGCCTATTTTCACGTTCATCGGTGGTATTACTGGATTCACTGTAGGGACCATACTTGTTTGGTATATGAATTATTTTGATTATCCTTTGATTGTAGGAGGAAAGCCATTTTTTAGTCCAGTATTTCCATTCCCCGTAATGTATGAGCTCACTATACTACTGGCAGCATTCGGTACACTTGGTGGAATGTTTTTAACAAACTTACTTCCACAACACTACAATTCTCTTTTTAACAGCGAGACTTTCCTTGAAGTTTCAGGTGAACGTCTAGTGATTGCCATTGAGTCTCGAGATCCCAAATTTGACTCTGATTTAACTCGTCGTTTTCTAGAGCAAATCGGCGGCAAAGACATCGAGGAGGTCTCTAAATAGTATACTGCTATGCGGACATTTTTGATCATATATGCTTTTATTATAGTCGCGACTGTGACCATACTCGGGTTTCGCGGGAGCAATAGCAAGAAGCCCCCCATAGAGATTTTCCCTGATATGGATCGTCAGGCTCGATATAAACCTCAGGCAGAAAATCAGTTTTTTGCGGATGGTCGTAACGATCGTCCTATCCCTATCAATACTGTCGCAAGAGGAAATTACCACAATCAAGTGGAGGTTTTTTCAGAGGATTTCAGCGATTCGCATCTTGGTGATACTGTTTATAATTTTGGTAAGTCTACTGATGGTGAATTTGTACAAAAAATACCGATTAACGCATCTAATGAACTAATGCAGTTAGGTCACTTGAAGTACGATATTTTTTGTACGACTTGCCACGGTGCTGCAGGAGACGGCAACGGTGTGGTAAAGCAGTATGGCGTATTAGCGGCGACTTATCATGACGATCGATTGCGTGATGTTGAAGATGGGTATCTCTATGATGTCATATCAAATGGAAAGGGATTAATGTATGGGTTGAAGGATCGAATGAGTCCAAAGGAACGCTGGGCAGTTGTTTTATATATGCGCGCTTTACAAACTTCACAAAATGCCCAGACAAGTGACTTGTCTGAGTTACAACGTCTCGAGTTGGGATTATAAGCATGATTTCTGATCTAAGTATTTCTAATAGTAAGGTAAGTAGCATTGCTTTAATTGTAGGCTTGGTTGGTTCATCCATTGCTTTATTTGGACTGTATCAAGGTGTTCAAAACCAAGAGGTACGACCACTTATGAGCTGGCTAATTGGTATCGCATTTTGGCTATCTATAGCAGTAGGTATGCTCTTTCTTACACAAATATGGTATGTATTTCATGCTCGCTGGCCGACAGTTCTGCGCCGCCAATGCGAGCATTTTTTCGCTGTTTTCCCGATTATTTTTATCTTATTTATTCCACTTTTAGTAATTACCTACACAGATCAGCCAGGTTTACTTTGGAAGTGGTTAGACGGTACAAATGCTTTACCTGGACATGGCACCGTAGGAGAGGACCCAATATTTACTTGGAAGCAGCCGTATCTGAATCACGGGTTTTTTATTTTTCGTGCAGTTGGTATATTTGCTACTTTTGTATTGGTTGCCGGTCTGCTGAGGAAATGGTCTTTTGATACAGATAAGTCTGGAAACATAGCTAACACGCACAAGGCTCGTCGTCTTTCTTCAGTGGGTCTATTTATTTGTGCAGGAGCTGCTACACTCGGCTCAATAGATTGGTTCAAGTCACTAGAGTATCACTGGTTCTCTACAATGTATGGGGTATGGTTCTTTGCCGCTTCGATGCGAGCAGCACTTAGTGCGCTATTAATAATTTCTGTATTATCCGCTATCAAGGGATCTCTTAAGGGAATTTTAAAACAAGCGCACCGCTATGATATTGCATGTATGATGCTAGCATTTACGATTTTTTGGGCTTACATTAGTTTCTCTCAATATTTCCTAATATATAATGCTAATATTCCTGAAGAAACTTTTTGGTATAATATTCGCGAGAAAAACGGCTGGTGGACAGTTAGTATGTTACTAATATTTGCGCATTTCTTAACCCCATTTATCGTTCTTCTTTGGTATAAAACAAAAGTAGTTGTTTGGCGTACTATTGCTGTATCTGCTTGGATTTTAGTTTTTCACATAGTCGATCTTTTTTGGAATATAATACCAGGTAAAATTCCAACAGAGCATGGTTACACAGTGCGACCTTTTACTATTTCTGTATTTGATTTTGCAGCAATTATTGGCATCGGCGGGTTTTGTATTTGGGCTTACTGTAAGAGTATTAGAAAAACAGAGCCAATTCCGATTCGTGATCCTAACATCTTAAAGTCGATTGACTATACTGAATAATTTAAACAATGAAACAGCCTGCATCAAATACGAATAATAGTCTATTAACCTTTGTTGGTGCGATTGGAGCTATTTTAATTTTCGCGCTCATTATATTTGTCGCCTATCTTCCAAATATACCAGATCCAGCTGATCAGGAAATCCGCGATAAGCGCCAAAGCGATGCGGATACAGTTCGTGCTGAAGGTGTTGCTAAGCTTAATCGCTATGAATTAATCGACAAGGATTCGGGCACCGTGCGTATCCCTATTGATAAGGCAAAATCTTTAACTCTTCAGGCATACAAATAAACCAATGCCAGTAGAAAATTATATCGATCTACTTCCAGTAATTCTTCTGGGTGTGGTTTTTTTCGGGTCGGCGGTCGGAATGCTTTATTGGTCCGTTCGTCGTGGTCAGCTACGAGACTTTGACGAGCAAGCAAAAGTAATTTTTACTCAGGAAGAACCTGAGGGTGAAATATCGGATCTTTTTCCAGACAAGTAGTAGCTTTAGCAATATGAGAATATTTAGATCTAAATACTTAAAAATTAGTATTACTTTTTAAAATAACTTATGAGTCAAATGCCGCAATACTCAGCACCGATAAAACCGTATTCTTCTACGAATTCATCCATTCGTGCTGAGCTAAGCGAAATTGATGCATCACTACGTGTTTCGTCATTATTTTTTATTACTTCAGCTATCTTTTGGCTCATGGCAGGAACGATACTAGCGCTTATTGCTGCTATTAAGTTACATGAGCCAAGTTTCGCTGCTGGTTCTGAGTTGACCACTTTTGGCCGTATGCGCTCCGCTCACATGAACGCAATGGCACTAGGATTTGGTAACAATATGATTTTTGCTGTTTGCACATGGATTATGGCACGCTTGTGCCGAACTCCAATACGGCATGGCGGTTTACTATTAATAGCCGGCAGCTTCTGGAACTTAGGATTAACTGTTGGCATAGCAGGAATTATAAAAGGTGACATTACCTCGGTCGAGTGGCTTGAAATCCCAAAGTATGCAACTCCTTTACTAGCAATTTCCTATGTCCTTATAGGAGTTTGGGGTATTATGGCTTTTCGTTTTCGCAAAGGTGAGCATGTATATGTTTCGCAGTGGTATTTCCTAGGAGCTTTATTCTGGTTTCCTTGGCTATATATTGTAGCCCAAGTTATGATTATTTGGGTACCTGCTCAAGGTGTGGTTCAATCAGTTACAAACTGGTGGTATGCACATAATTATTTAGGTTTATGGCTAACTCCAATGGCGCTGGGAACTGCGTATTATTTGATCCCTAAAGTACTAGGACGCCCGATTTATTCCTACTATTTATCTGTTTTAGGTTTCTGGTCGCTCGCTATTTTTTACAACTGGGCTGGAGTGCACCACCTAATCGGTGGGCCTGTGCCTGTATGGCTACTATCTGCTGGTATTGTAGCATCTGTGATGATGGTAATTCCTGTAATAGTTGTAGCGATTAATCACCATTTAACACTTATTGGAAGTCGCTTAAATTGGTGGAAGAGTCCTACACTTCGCTTTGTTGTCTTTGGCGCAGTTAATTATACACTTGTTAGCATTATTGGTTCAACAATGGCGCTACGCACAGTGAACATGACTACTCATTTCACTCATTTTACAGTAGGCCATGCCCACCACGGAGTTTACGGTTTTTTCGCTATGATAATGTTTGGGGGTGTCTACTATATGATGCCTCGTGTTTTAAATCGTGAATGGCCTTCAGCAACGTTGATTAGGGTACACTTTTGGATGTGCGCACTTGGTATATTATTAATGGTTTTTGCATTACAGATCTGTGGTTGGATTCAAGGCACACAAATGAATGACGCGATTAACTATCCTGATTTTTTAGAGATAGTTAAGAGTACCAGACCATACATGATTATTCGTTCCATTTCTGGAGTAATGTTGATGATCGGACACCTTGCATTTGGACTAAATTTCTTTTGGATGTTATTTTCTGCCAGTGCTCATCGTGTGCAAAAAGAGGGACCTACCTTACTCATATCAAAGAAAGAGGTTATTAAGACATAATGAATAATTTACCTCTACTATTTTGTGGCATTTTCTTTACCCTAGCATTTTCTTTTACAGGAATTGTTTTAACCAGCCATCTTCAGTTTGGTAATCTAACTTTATCCACTGAGGAACTAGAAGATGACGGTGATGGTAATTTAGTAATGGTTGAAGGGGATCCGATGTATCCAAGGCTAGAAGGTGGTGTCGCTCTTCAGGGTAAGCAGGTTTACATTGAGATGGGTTGTATTTATTGCCATAGTCAACAATTACGTCGTGAGTCACATGGTGCTGATATGGATCGTGGATGGGGACCTCGTGCATCTGTGGTGCGTGACTATATTACCCAAAAACGAGTCCTACTTGGAACTATGCGCACTGGTCCAGACTTAACTAATGTAGGTGGGCGCTTACAAGGAGATGCTGGTCGTGATTGGCATCATAAGCATTTGTATAATCCGCAGATTACTTCAAAGGGCTCTATTATGCCGCCGTTTGCATTCTTGTACTCTCTGCAGAAAGTCGATGGAGATCCATCTGAGAATGCTATTTCAATACCAGCTGATTCAGAGTATGCATTGGATCCTGGATACGAGATAATTCCGACTCGTAGAGCAGTAGCATTAGTAGAGTACTTGCTAAGCCTTAAAATTGATTATAGTTTACCAGAGGCACCAATTTTAGAATAATGACTGAAGAAGAAAAATCTGCGAACAAAGGAAGTCCTTCGCTTGAAAAAGCGAATATGCAAGATACTGATATGCAAGATATTCACGCTCAATTGATGCGTGAAAAAGAAGAGCCCCGTGAAGGATTCTCACCGATTCCTATTTTTCTACTTTTTGCCTTTGCAGCGTTATGTTTTTGGGGAGGCGTTTATTTTGCTGAATATTCGCAAGATTTTCGTTGGGATGTCTATGATCCAAACGCGGAACTAGCAAGTGCAGCTGCTCCAAGACCTGAAAAGCCTCTGGCTGAAATAGGCGCTAAAATATACCGCGCCCAATGCATTGCGTGCCACCAAGCAAGTGGACTTGGTGCTCCTGGTGCTTTCCCTCCACTAGTCGCTTCACAATGGGTTTTAGGATCTGAGGAACGACTCGCGAGAATCTTAATAAATGGCTTGAAAGGACCAGTTTTAGTTAACGGCATGACTTATAACGGAAACATGCCCGCTTTTGGTCCAGAAGGTTTGAATTTAAAACCGAAGCAAATAGCTGCTGTTCTTAGTTACATACGACAGGAGTGGGGTAATGATGCTCCTGAGGTTACAGTTGAGGCGATGGATGCATATATCGATGACTATGGCACTAGAGGTCCTCAATGGACAGCGGAGGAGCTACTTGCAGAGTTTCCAATGGAACCGTCAGTGAAAGTGGATGCCCAAATTCAATAAAAGCGTAAGTATCATAATTATTAGTATGACGAAACCGTAGTTAATTCCGTTGTAGTAAAAAGTAGCAAAGTATTAGCCATTTTATAAGCAGTGTATGTAGTGCAACGCATCAAGCACTGGACTGGTTAAGCCAGCAGAAATTGTTTTCCGGCAAAAAGTCAAAAATTATGGCAAGCACATATCCAATTGTAGTTATGCTGAGATAAAAAGTACTCATCTCTCTAATGAGGCATGTTCAACAAAGTTAATATCGACCTAGATTAAAACAAATTTTTTAATACGATATTCGCCATAATTGTGACAATTTCCAGAGCATTAAAATGGTGTAATTTGGTGTTGGGAGTTTTCGTTTTAGTGAAAAGTTTAAATATAATATAAGTATATAGTAAGCTCTTAATTTATGCTGACAGTCAAATTTTTGCACTATTTATTCTCTGACTATGAAGACCTTTTTAATAGTTATTTTATGTGTAATAAATTATAGTCTTATTGCCAATACTCCTGATTTATCTGTACCTTATAAACTTACTAAACAAGGCGAACTCAAACTACATATATTTTTACCAAAAGATCACAGAGTAAATGATACAAAACCGGTCATTTTACTTTTCTTTGCTGGAGGTTGGGTTGGCGGTGAACCGAAGCAATTTTTTAGGCAATGTAAGTATCTTTCCTCTCGTGGTATTGTTGCCATATCGGGAGAGTATAGAATTAAAAAAAAGCATGGAACTAGCCCAAAAGAGTGTGTTATGGATGCAAAATCAGCTGTTCGTTGGGTACGTATCAATGCAAAAAAACTAGGAGTGGATCCTGGTCAACTCATAGTTGGGGGTGGTTCTGCAGGTGGGCACATCGCAGCTGCAACTGCTACTTTAGCAGGATTTAATGAGGCAGGCGAAGATATTTCAGTTAGTTGTATTCCTAACGCTCTGGTGCTATTTAATCCAGTTTTTGACAACGGACCCGGCTGCTTTGGTCATAATAACGTGAAGGACTACTGGCAGGAAATATCGCCGAAGCATAATATTAGTACTGTTGTTCCTCCAACTATTATATTTCAAGGTTCTGAAGATCACCTAATTGACTTGGCCTCTCCTAGAGATTTCAGGTCGCAGTTAATTGCACTAGGAATTCGTTGTGAATTGCTAATTTACGAGGGACAAGGGCATGGTTTTTTCAATGGTGCTAAATACCGTGAGACTATGCTTGAGACGGATCGCTTTTTATCCAGCTTAGGCTATATCAGTGGTAATGCTACCCTGTAGCAGCGATTAGATATTATTAAAACTGTAATGGTGCGCATTAAAGTGCACGTATGGCGTTACACAAAATATCAATCGCTAAATCTATGTCTTCACCTTTGTGCTGAGTGCACATAAAACAAGTCTCGTAAGCAGATGGTGGTAAATACACTCCATTAGATAAAGCGTAATTAAAGAGTGATTTGAAGTGATATGTATCAGACGCAACTGCATCTTTGTAATTGCGCACAGGGCAATCACTAAAAAACAGTGCAAACATAGACCCTACTTGCGGTACTTGTAGTGCTATGCCTTTGGACTTAGCAGCATCGAGAAGTGCATCGCGAACCAGATTGCCGAAGTATTCTAATTCTGTGTATGGTTGCAGCGATTTAAGTTTGTTAAGAGCAGTAATTCCAGCTGCCATAGCCAGTGGGTTACCACTTAGCGTTCCTGCTTGGTAAACTGGTCCTATTGGCGCTAGCTGATCCATTATATCTTTACGACCACCAAAAGCACCGACTGGCAGACCACCACCAATAATTTTTCCCATAGCAGTAAGGTCAGGCGTAACTCCTACTATTTCTTGCACACCCCCAAGAGCGACCCGAAAACCTGTCATTACTTCATCGAATATTAATACGCTATTATGTGCTGTGCACAGTTCACGTAATAGCTCCAAATAGCCAGCGTCTGGCATAATTAATCCGCAATTTGCGGGATAGGGCTCAACTATTATGGCTGCTATTTCACTACCTTGCTTAGCAAATGTAGCCTGTACTGCAGCAGAGTCATTATAATCTAATACTATGGTTTCAGCCGCAAATACTGCAGGTACCCCAGAACTATCTGGGTTCCCAAGCGTTAATGCGCCGGAGCCAGCTTGCACCAATAGAGAATCCACGTGTCCGTGGTAGCATCCTGTGAATTTGATTATCTTATTTCTACCTGTAAAACCGCGTGCAAGACGAATCGCGGACATAGTTGCCTCTGTTCCACTATTACACATGCGTAACTTCTCTATTGATGGCACACAATCTACTATGAGCTCAGCCATCTCTACTTCATAAGGATTAGGTGTCCCAAAACTTGTGCCCTTATCAAGCGCTTCAATAATGGCATTCCTAATGTCTGGATCATTATGGCCGTGAATAGAAGGACCCCATGTACAGACAAAATCAATTAGTTGCTTTCCATCTACTGTAAATAAATGCGCACCTTTAGCGCGTTCTGTGAAGAATGGGTTTCCGCCTACTGAGCGAAAAGCGCGCACTGGAGAATTAACCCCACCAGGTAGGAGTTCTTGGGCACGCTGAAAAAGACTCGTTGAGGTTTTCATTTATTAGTAGATTGGCAATTCATGCAGAGCATAAAAATAAGTGATTAAATTAGTTCACATACTTTTGGACTATAGGTATTCTACGTCCTGCACCAAATGCAAGTTCTGTAATTTTGAGTCCAGGAGGAGCCTGTTTTCGTTTATATTCATTTAGATCAACTTTCCGCACTATATCATTTACTATGGATCTATCGTAACCTTTTTGAGCGATCTCATCCCTTGATAGACCTTCTTCAACATAAAGCTCCAGAATCCCATCTAGTATTGGGTACGCCGGTAATGAATCTTCATCTACTTGATTTAGGCTTAGTTCAGCAGAGGGTGCTTTATTTATCGTATTAATTGGTATAATTTCTTTTTCACGGTTTATATACTTAGCGAGTGCGTAAACTTTCATCTTTGGTAGGTCAGATATAACTGCTAAACCTCCACACATGTCTCCATATAATGTGCAATACCCAACCGAAATTTCGCTCTTGTTGCCAGTAGTCAGCAGTAGAGCGCCAAATTTATTAGAAATTGCCATTAATAATAGGCCGCGTGCGCGTGCTTGTATATTCTCTTCGGTAACATCTCTGGTATTAGCTTTAAACAAGGTAGCTAAAGCTTCTTCGGAAGCAGTCACAGTATTTTCAATAGAAACTTCGTGATATATTATAGATAGCGTATCTGCCAATTTAGCGGCATCATCTCGACTGTGTTGACTCGATATTGCTGAAGGCAAGGCAACACCAATTACATTTTCAGCGCCAAATGACTCTACCGCTAGTGCACAAACTACAGCGGAATCAATCCCACCAGATAGTCCAATAAGAGCTTTAGTAAATCCACTTTTTAACGCGTAGTCGCGAAGTCCTAAAACTAAAGCATCATGAGTAGCAGCATTACCAACTAGGTTGTAGGAATCTGCAAATTTTGGCGCATAGAGTTTTTCACTAATGTCAATAATGGATAAATCGGAACGAAAGCTCGCTAGACCTCCAATTATTCCACGTTCTGGACAGCTAACCATACTACTGCCATCAAAAATTAGTTCATCATTTCCACCGACTGCATTGCAATAGACTACCGGACAGTTGCAGCGCTCTCCGGCCTCTAAAACAAGTTGTTCTCTTTTCTGTGGTTTACATGCATGCCATGGACTTGCTGACAGATTTACTAATAGTTCTAAGCCTTCATTTTTTAGTGCCTCAATTGGATCCTTTTGATAGCGACGCTTGTCAGGCGCAAAGGAAGGAATCCATATATCTTCACAAATAGTAATACCAATGCGCTTTCCGTTCCAATTATGAATTAATGGTGAGGAAGCTGGTTCAAAGTATCTATCTTCATCAAATACATCATACGATGGCAGTAGCGATTTTCGGGCAATGGCACGTATCTCACCAGATTCGCACCATGCTGCTGCATTATTATAAGCTCTGCCACTATTTGCTCTAGTACGGATTTCAGGGTAACCAATAACTGCAGGCACTTGGTCTATTACTTCACTTGTGATTCGATAGAGAGCTTCTTGTATATCGGCACCAAATCGACTTTTAAAAAGTAAATCTCGAGGTGGATATCCACTAAGCGTTAATTCTGGAAAAACAACAATCTGAGCTCCATCATTAACTAATGAGCGGTAAGCTTCAATTATGAGTCGAGAATTTCCGCTTAAGTCACCAACCGTAGTATTGATTTGTGCGATTCCTATCTGCATAGGCTTAATAATCTCGTTTTTGAGCTTGTATGCAAGCTCACCTACAAAATCTTTTTCATAATTAACATAAATAATATGGCGTTGTTGCTAGTTACAGTAAAAGTTCTTATCTATATCATCTAGTATTTTATCTTCATATGCGATTTCATCCTTCTTACTTATTGCTCGCATCGACTTCTCCAAGGCGTAGCGAGCTACTTGCTCGTATGGGATTGAGGTTTCAGGTATGTTCTCCAATCACTCAAGAGTGCGAACTATTCGATAATGGGCCGGAGGAAATGGTTCTTAAAAATGCTCGTTTGAAGGCCGATTCACTAACAAGCGCCCGCTTTAAAGATGCTTTGATTATAGGCTCAGATACGACTGTTGATCTCGATGGTATTGCTTTAGGTAAACCTTTAGATATCCCTTCAGCCAGTAAGATGCTTCAGCAATTATCTGGTCGTTGTCATTCAGTTCATACGGCTGTTGCCCTGCGTTGGAGGAGTGGAAATTTTATTCATGAGTTTTACGAAAGCAGTAGGGTGCACTTTAAAAATTTAGATTTAGCGACTATTGAGCACTATTTTACGATAGTTGATCCGCTCGATAAAGCTGGATCGTATGGAATTCAAGCAGGACGTGATCTAATTATTAAATCTGTCGAAGGCTCCATTGAAAACGTCATGGGACTACCTATACAGAATCTTGCAAAGATTTTCAGCCAACAGAATTTTAATTTTGCAGAATAAAGTACCAGTTTCTTGTATTCGAACATTAGTAAGCGGTGATTTTGAAAAAAGGATTACTGCGCTTTTAATTAGTTTTATCGCTGGTATAATTTTACATATTATATGTTTAGATGGTTTAGGTGATGTTGTAGCAATGAGCCGAATTTTAGAGAATAAAACGGTATTTGAAGTAGAGCTTGTAGAACCCGCTCAAGAAGATCTCAGGTTCGTTGAGGCAAATCCCAATGTGGCAGAAAATATCCCTGATACTACTAATCAATACTCCTACCGAAATCAACAAGCTGCTGATAATGATCCAAAATCTAACCTTCAGGATATCCCGAAAGTCGAAGGTTCTCACAATAGCCAAAAAATAATACAGGGTCAGGCGATCGAATCATTGCCTATACAACCTACTTATTACCACCAAAATAAGGGGGAAGAGAATGCTCAGGCTAGCCAGGAACATGCTCCCGATAAAAAGGGTAGTGCACAAGAATTTGCAAAAGCATCATCTCCATCTAAGCCATATTTTTTACATAACGATTCAGCTCTTTTAGAGGATAATGGAAGTGGTTTTGAGAGTGTATCTAAGAAAGATCAATTTTTGACTTCTGAGGCGATTAAAAATCCACGAATTGACGTGTATCGCCAATCATCAAGATCAAATACTGATTTAGTAAATATGCCTACATCTACTAACGATGGAAATTCTCACGCCAGGGCCTTACCAAGAACTAGGCCGCGCTTATCTCCAGAATTACTACATGGTCCCCTCATGGCTGCTGTTGGATCTGCGTCGAGACGAGGTACACTAGCTATCGATTCAACTTTTAGTGAATTCGGAGAGTATCAGCAACAGTTCTACGCGGCTATACAAAGCGGCTGGTATCAAGAGATTGATTTTTTTCAACCTATCGATACTGCCGCACGTGTTCAGATACGATTTATTTTGCTTTCTAACGGTAGCATTAAAGAACTCGAGACCACATACTCAAATGCTGGTGAGATAGCTACAATCATTTGTAAGAATGCTATTTCTAAGCTTTCTCCTTTCCGTAAGTGGACGCAGCAAATGATCCAAGTCTTTGGAAATGAAAGATCGATGCAATTGGTATTTTACTACAAATAAGTATGAATGCTGAAAATTATAGCAAACTACCTTTAGGTGCTGGTGTTCGAGTGCTTAATTTTAGTAAAGAGGGGTTGATAGCACTACACAAACCTACTGGAGTATTGTCACATCCGAACATAAGCAATGAAACGGATCGTGCGTTACTAAATGCTGAATATAATTACGACGATGAAGTATATACTTTCAACCATCAAGGTAAGAAAAGACGCGTATGGCTGATAAATCGATTGGACTCACCGACTTCTGGTATAATTTTAATCGCAGTAAGCTGTGAAATCGCAAAATTGGTTAAGCTTGAGTTCGCTAATCACAAAGTAACAAAGACATACTACGCACTGGTAAAGCATCGAATGAAAAAGTCTAAAGGCAATTGGATTGATCAAATTTCAAAAAGTTCGTATCTTAATAAAAGGTCAAGTCGTTTAAAACTAACTACAGCTAAATCTCGCTTTCAAGTAATAAAAAGTCCGCATGGCGGGTTACCAATAACCCTACTTAAACTTTCTCCACTCACTGGACGTACCCATCAATTAAGGGTTCAATGCCAACTTCACGGATATCCTATTATTGGCGATCGTACTTATGGTAGTTTTAGTTTTAATCGCACAGTCGCAAAAGAGACGGGAAGAGAAAGATTAATGCTTCATTGTGCAGAAACCTCATTGAAGTACTTTCATAACGGTAAAATGGTTAAATTTGCAGCAAAGTCCGCGTTACCTGAAGATTTTCAGGAGGTTCTTAGTTGTCGACCTGGTATGAATAAGGGGCATGATACAAAGAATCAAACATCACGTAAAAGTAAGTTAATAGAGAGGCGATTTAGAAAGTAACTTATTTCAATCGCTAGTAGAGTCCTGAATGCACTATGAATAAATGATATATTGGAGATACTTTCATTTAATCAGTGATTCATTGTTAGCGATCATGAGTTGAAATTTTTAAACACTGTGGTATCCTAGATTTTACTTTATTAGTGCTTTTTAAGGATTTTAGTTTGTTAGTATATTGTTGTGAATGATTCATTTCCATTTGACGTCGAGTCTACTCGTTCGGATTTTCCAATCTTAGCTTCAACTGTGCATGGTAAACCGCTAACTTATCTAGACAGTGCAGCAACATCTCAAAAGCCTCAGTCAGTAGTTAGCGCTATAGAAAGGTACTATGCGCTTGAGAATGCTAACATTCATCGTGGATTACATCATTTAAGTGAGAAGGCAACAGATGCTTACGAGTCTACTAGGGCGCAAGTTGCTGATTTTATTGGTGTTAGTGATCCAGATACCATTATATTTACCCGAGGAGCAACTGAGGGCATAAATATAGTTGCACATGGCTTTGTTGAAAGCGTTTTACAAAAAGGAGACGAAATTTTAATTTCACACATGGAGCATCATGCCAACATTGTTCCTTGGCAGATAGCGTGTGAAAAAACTGGTGCAATTTTGAAAGTCTCGCCAGTTAATGATGATGGTTCACTCGACTTAGCTGCTATGGAGCAATTAATTAATGATCGAACAAAGCTGTTAGCTATTGTACACGTATCAAATTCTCTTGGTACCGTAAATCCTGTAGAATCAATTATTAAAATTGCCCATGCCAACGCAGTGCCAGTTCTCTTAGATGGCTCTCAAAGTGTTCCTCATCAAACAGTAGATATCAACAGCATTGGATGTGATTTCTTTGTATTTTCAGGCCATAAAATCTTGGGTCCGACTGGTATCGGTGTGTTGTGGGCAAAGCGTGATTGGTTGGAGCGATTTCCTCCTTATCAAAGCGGAGGTGATATGATCGAGACGGTCGATTTCGATGGTACATCTTACAAGCAAATCCCCGGAAAGTTTGAAGCAGGGACTCCTCATATAGCAGGTGTAATCGGTTTATCTGCAGCTTTAAAATACCTAAAAAATATGGATCGAATAGGTGCCTACCGCCATGAACAAGAACTCCTAACTTTGGCAACCGAGCAACTAAAAGATATTGATGGATTGCGTATTATTGGTACGGCTTTACCAAAAGCTTCTGTTATTTCTTTTGTATTTGATGGCATCCATGCGCATGATGTTGGTACTTTTTTAGATGCTGACGCAATAGCCATTCGTTCGGGACACCATTGTACTCAACCTCTTCTAAAGCGCTTTTGTATTCCAGCTACAGCTCGTGCATCATTCGCATTTTATAATAATAATGATGATGTAAATCGTTTGGTGATATCGATAAAAAAATTGAAGAAGTACTTTTCCTGAATTAGTTTAGTACAGTTTAGTTAGCGCATCAAATTAGATTGGATTATGTATGAAAAACGACTCTCTTGACGAGTTATACCAGTCTATAATATTAGAACATAACAAGCGTCCAAGCAATTATGGTCATTTAGGTAGTGCGACTCACACTGCAAAAGGTTTCAATTCTCTTTGTGGAGATAAGTGTACCGTACAGCTAAAAATAGTTGACCAGTCTATTGAGGCTATAAAATTTGAAGCTGCATGTTGTGCTATTTGTAAAGCTTCGGCTTCAATGATGTCCAATGCGTTACTAGGTAAAAGCTTAGCGCAAGCAGAGAAATTTACACTCCGCGTAGATCGTATTTTATCGGATGATGATTTAGATGATTTTGAAGATGACGGTGATTTGGTCTCCCTTAACGGTGTAAAAAATTTTCCTTCACGAATAAAGTGCGCATTGTTACCATGGCGTACCTATCAAGCTGCTATTCGAAATAAAAGTACGACAGTATTAGAATAAGAAATCAGGTTCTTGATTTATTTAGAAGTTATCCTCCCCATCTAATGCTAGCGTGACTGTAATATTTAAGAAGGTTAATTCACCCATAGATTCGCAGCAATGGAAGCGTTGATCATTATGCATTTGCGCCAACTCTCTCCTTAATTTTAGAACTTTATCTTTGCTCGATATTTGATCGGTGCACATGCAGTTACGTAAATGCCGTATTCTGTATCGTGAAAAGTTCAAGCGACGTTTTATTAGACTACGTTCTTCACGCTGATACTGTCGACTAGTCTCTACATTAATAAGTTCAGTACAGAGCCGTACTACAGGAAAGTTATTTTTAAAAAATTGTGGCAAGTACAGTGAGCGACGTCCCTCATAGCTTTGTTGGTCAAAATCGATCGCGCGAACTCGGTATTGATTTTGCTCAAAGTCTGGCGTTACTTCTACCACATAATTGTATGCCCTCATGTCTCCTAGTAGTCGCACGAAACAGCGTTCATTAAATTTTATAAACTCTTTTGCTAATCGAACGGAATGTAAATCAGTTCGAGGTAAGTAGTCGCGAATGAAATCGTCACCGGGAACTCCAATAATGTGCTCTTCGATTAAAGTATCACCATAAACAAGGAAGTTTATATGGTTTGGAGAGAGTAGTTCTTCTAGCTCTAGTCCATAGATACGAGAAGCATCTGCTTTTTTTACATAAAAATAGTCATGGTTGTCATTGTGCTGGTTAACAACTCGTACTCGCATTGGTTTCGTGTTGCCAAAGGTACAAAAGTCAACGCGATCAATAAATAGATTGCCTATCGCTGTTTCATCTCCACCAGAACGTAGTATTACATATATCTTTTTGAGGCCTTCATATAATTCTCGACCGCGCTGTTGCTCATAAATTAGAGTTAACCATAGCGAATCCTTACCATCTTTATTTATTAAAGGAAAGGCATCATCATAATCGAGTAGGTCTTCATAGCTTACAGGTAGATCAATACCACGTCGGTATTCAGATAGATAGTCCCGAAAAGCTGAATTTATCGGAAAAAATTGTTTACGCTGCTGCGATACTACACCGTCAATAGTCATCTGTTTTAAGCATTTTGAAATATGATGATTAGGACAAGCTTCAAAGATAGTTGCATTTTTTGGTTGTCTGTAAGAATTATACGATGTCTTTTGATTAAGGCCGGGTCCTATGCAATACTGGACAAGCGAACCCCGTCAGGCCCGGAAGGGAGCAGCGGTAGTTTGAACGGCATGTGCCGTAGGGTGCCTGGCCACTTTAGTATAGCTTAATTATATTTTCCTACTGCTGGTCTCTATACTATGAAAAGTCACTTGCCAGTAATGATATTTAGTAGCTTTATAAAATAATTAGTATGGATAATGGATATCAAGTTATTGCTCGTCGCTGGAGACCTAAGCAATTTGACCAATTAGTCGGTCAGGATCATATTATTCGTACTCTAAGTAATGCTATAGAATCTAATCGTATAGCTCATGCTTATTTATTTGTTGGACCTAGAGGCACAGGGAAAACTACTTCTGCGCGCCTCTTTGCCAAATGTTTGAACGCTGCTGGAGGTCCAACTATTATGCCAGATAATGACTCCGATATAAGCCAAGCAATAATGAACGGCGCATGTATGGATGTTATAGAAATTGATGGAGCTTCCAATAACAGTGTTGATCAGGTTCGCGACTTAAGAGACGACTGTCAGTATGCTCCAACTCAGTGTACTTTTAAAATCTATATCATTGATGAAGTGCATATGCTTTCAACTGCAGCATTCAATGCCTTACTTAAAACCTTAGAAGAGCCGCCAAGCCATGTTAAGTTCATTTTTGCGACAACTGAATCTCATAAAGTTCTACCAACAATTGCTTCTCGCTGTCAGCGCTTTGAGTTTCGACCAATTGCTAACAATGTAATTGTTGATAAATTAAAAATGATTTCTGAATCAGAGGGCATTAAAGTAGAGTCCAATGCACTAGATTCAATTGCTCGCTTAGCAAATGGTGGAATGCGAGACTCTCAATCAATATTAGATCAGATGATTTCATTTTGTGGAGATACAATCAAGGAGCAGGATGTACTAGATGTATATGGACTAATATCCGCAGAACGAATTAATCAACTAGCTTCATTTTTGGGAGCAATGGATTATAAATCAATAATAGCATCGGTGGACCAATATGCTAGTGAAGGACGCGACCTCTATAGAATACTCCAGGATTTAATTACTTATCTAAGAGTTGTATTACTCGATTCAATTGATAAGAATGGTCAGACTGAAATATTGGGAACTGTTCATACAAATGAGTCGATTATGCGTATGCTCGATGCCTTACAACGCGGTGAGCAAAGTGTTCAAAAAGGACTGTCTGAAACAGTAAATTTTGAGGTCGTTTTACTCAAAGCATCCGAAGAGTCTCGTGCTCGAGCTATAGATACTGTAATCAAGCAATTAGTCGGTACTGGATTGACTCAAGGCGGCAGCATTGCAGATAGTAATGTTCAAAAAAAAAAGTAGCGACTAGTACAATTGATGTAGTCCCTCTAGTTATTCCTGATCCTGCGAGTAATGACTGGCGTTTTACTAGTATCAATAGAGAGCGCAAAATTGACCCAGCAGTCGACCAGACAATGATCAATTCTACTGACGAAGTTAAAGTAAGTATCGAAGGTAATGAATCAATCATTGAAGCTAGTTCATCGGCAGTGGAACAAAGTGATGAATTAAGCGAAATGGTCGATCAAGATTTTGGCTCATTAACTTTGGAGGAATCTTCTGATCTAATTACAATCGAGCAGGCTAATGAACGGTTGAGCGATGCAATACTAGATTCATTACTTAAAAATTTTAATGGTAAAGTATCCAAAGTAAGAAATATTGATAGTAAAGATAGAATATTTTAATTTGTGTATGCTGTTTTTATTTTTAATATTTTAGTTATTATAAAAATGATACATAAATATATTGGTGCAGCTTTACTTTTTTTCGTTTTATTTTGTACTCTATTATTAGCAAATATTCATACAAAGGATATTTCTACATCTTATATGTCATCAAAGAATTTAGAAATTGCAGAATGTGCTTCTGCTTGCGCACTTCCTTCTCATGTTGATCTTTCAGGAGATTCTTTTCCTGTAAAACGTACAGAAAAGCAATGGCGGGAACGCTTATCGCCACTTGCATACAGCGTTACTCGTGAGCAAGGAACGGAGCGTCCATTTTCAAATGCCTACCATGATAATAAGGCTATCGGTATTTATAACTGTGTCGGTTGTAACACACCTCTATTTTTAAGTGCAGATAAGTTTGATTCAGGTACTGGTTGGCCAAGCTTTTCAAGACCAATAGATCCACGTACTCTAGGAGAGAAGCGCGATATTAGCTATGGTATGCAGCGTATAGAAGTTCATTGTAAGGTGTGTGGTGCCCATCAAGGACATGTTTTCCAAGATGGTCCTTCCGATCGGGGTGGTCTTCGGTATTGCATCAATTCTGCATCACTTCTTTTTGAGCCTTTGAATGACTTAGATGAGGTTCGAGCAAAGGTAATTGCTTGGTATGCAGCAAAGTAAGAATTGATTGTAGCTTCTACAGCTGGCTTTTTTCTCAATATTTCTATTATTCTAAGATTATGTCTGAGCAATTTTCTTCATCTCGCCGCCATTTTATTAAAGGAGCTGGACTCATAGGCGGCGCATCTTTATTGTCTAGCTCCCGTGCATTCTCTAACGGAAACACTGGACTTAAGACTGCTAAAAACCTTATTTTTTTGGTTGCTGATGGAATGGGAGTTGGATCGTTAGCATTAGCTAATCACTGGAAACTTCGCCACCATGCTGAACCACTAGAATGGGTGCAATTATTAGAAAATAATAATGTACAAAGAAGTCTACAAGACACAGCTTCGGCTAGTTCACCAGTGACTGATTCCGCTGCAGCTGGAAGTGCATGGGGTAGTGGCGAGCGTGTTAATAACGGTTCTATTAATTATTCTGTTAAAGGAGACGCTCTGGTACCACTGATGCAATATGCCAAGCAGGCTGGGAAATCTACAGGCTTAGTGAGCACCTGCCGAATTACCCATGCGACACCAGCATCATTTGCTGCAAATGTAATAGATCGTGACTTAGAGGCGACGATTGCGGATCAATATTTAGAGCGTGAAGTAGACTTGTTATTGGGGGGTGGACTCGAGTATTTTATTACTAAAGGGCGAAACTTATGCTCGGAATTTAAACGTCGTGGTTACTCTTTCGTGACCGATAAAGCAGGGTTGTCTAATCTTAGTGATAGCCAACGAATATTAGGATTGTTTGCTAATAGCCATCTACCTTACGCGATTGATCGTAAAAATGATCCAACTTTTGCACAGATACCTAGCCTAGCAAATATGTTTAAGGCAGCTCTCCATCCTCTAAGTGAAAACGATAACGGGTTCATACTACAAGTAGAGGCTGGTCGAATTGACCATGCGGGGCATGCCAATGATCCGGCGGCTATTTTGCAGGAGCTTCTAGAATTTGATAATTGTATACCAATTGCTTTAGAGTTTCTTAAATCCAACCCAGACACGCTTGTGGTTGTGACTACCGATCACGGCACAGGCGGTTGTCAATTAAATGGAGTTGGAGAGAGCTATAATGGTAGTGGCTCTGCGCTGGATCGAATTAACAATTTTCGTGGTAGTTTTGAATCGATAGAGCGCATCTATCAGAAGACCGGCAAATTTAGTCGTGCGCACTTTAATTCAATTTGCGATCTAGATATCACAAACGATCAGCAGTCAGTAATTGTAGAAAAAATGCTGGCTGGCTCTGATTATATGACAAGTGTCATTGCTGATGCTATCGCTTCTGAGCTCTATGAGGAGACAGGGGTAGGGTGGACATCTCATGCCCATACATCAGAGCATGTAGAGCTAGCAGCTGTTGGTGTTGGTGCAGAGCACTTTCCTAAGCTAATGAAAAATTACGAGCTAAATGGAATTGTAAGAAATACACTTAGGATTTAATCTTTTTCTTTTAATAGACGTCTCTTAAGTACCTACCATCCGATTTCATGGATTTCACATACTCTTCAGCCTTTTTGCTATCCATTTTACCCTCATTTTTTATTATACTATGTAATGCTGCGTCCACATCGTGCGCCATACGACTAGCATCACCGCAAACGTAAAAAACTGCACCTGCATCTATCCATTGGTAGAGTTCAGTAGCATTTTCTAACATTTTATTTTGAACATAAACTTTTTCTGCTTGGTCACGAGAAAATGCTACATCAAGTTTAGATAATACGCCATCCTCTAGGTATTCTTGTATTTCACTTTGGTATAGAAAATCAGTTAAGTAGTGTTGATCTCCAAAGAATAACCAGCTTTTTCCAGCTTGATCTTGCTCGGCACGTTCTTCGATGAATGCTCGAAATGGTGCTATACCAGTACCTGGACCTACCATGATGATAGGTGTTTGCGGATTATCAGGTAATCTAAACTTTTTATTAGGTGATATATAAACATCGACCGGATCTCCCGAGTCTACCATGTCTGCCAAGAAAGAAGAGCATACACCTTTTCGTTCGCGTCCTGCAGTGTTATAGCGCACGACTCCGACTGTTAAGTGAACCTCTCCTTGGTGAGCTTTTGGGCTAGAAGCGATTGAATATAACCGCGGTGGTAACTTGCGCATTATACTAACCAATTGTTGCGCATCGATACTATCAGCTGGAAAATCAATCAGTACATCAATGATTTGCCTACCCCAAATATAGTCACTTAACTTAGACTTATCATTTATAATTTCATCGAGCTCTTTATTTTGTGCAAACTCATTATAGCGAGTTAGTACGGGCTTAGAAATAGACGTTATATCAAGATGGCGCGTTAATGCATCGCGCAGTGAAAACTCTCCGCTTTTAAGGGAGACCAATTCTCCTGGATTAAGTGTTGTGATCTCAATGATTGAATGAACTACATCTCCTGCATTGTGCGGCAGTACAGCAAGCGCGTCACCTACAGTGTAATCCATGCCTGATCCAGCCAGGTCTAATTCTAAATGGACTGTTTCTTTGGCGGATCCTTTGCCGTTGAGTAATACTCGCTCAATAAGTTTTGCAGGGAACGGATTTTTTCTTGAATACGGTTCCTTTGGTATGGAGGAGGTTGCTGGGGATGTTTTCTGAGCAGTAGATAAACTATCAGACCCGGTGATCTTTACTAGCGCTTTAAGACTACTATCAATCCATTCTGCGTAGTCATCATCATAATCAACATCACAATCTTTGCGATTACTGATTCTGTTAGCACCTAATACTTCTAGTCGAGTATCAAAATCTTTACCCATTTTACAAAAATGCTCATAACTGGTATCACCTAATCCAAGCACCGAATAATTTAACCCTTTCAAGCTTGGAAGTGCTTTTGAAGTAAACTCTTCATAAAAATCGATTGCATTTTCAGGTGGATCTCCTTCACCCCAAGTGCTAATAATAACGAACAAGTTACGCATAGTAGATAACTTTTCGGGCTTTATATCAGCCATACTGACAGACTGAGCCTTGAACCCTAATTTTTTCGCAGCTTTGACTGACAGGTCGGCAAGTGCTTCAGCATTGCCAGATTCTGATCCAAAGAGAACTACTAATTCTGATTTAGCTAGACCTTTAGTTACATTGCTACGAAAATTGTTTAAGTAACCTACAATCCAATCGATTTGATTACCTTCTAGTGTAGGTAATAGCTTATTAAATACCTTAGATTGCTCTTCTGAAAGTGGCGAAGAAGACTGCAATGGATTTGAGTTAGACATGATTGTTTTAATAGTTATATAAGAATTTCCATTAAGCAATAAAACGTAGCTAAAGCTTGTAATAAGTGTAAAAAGACTTATCTTTAGTTTTTGAGTGTTAAACCTATGAACTAGTCATAATTGTTGGTAATTGTTGCATGGTTTTAAGAATAGGTATACATATTAACGGTAGTTACTATATTTTCAACTCATCCTTACTTTTATGATATCCGACAGTCAATCAGCACCAAAACTTCACAAAAATGAGGGTATCAAAGCCTCTAGTAAGTATTTACGGGGTACTATATTGGAAAGTATTGCGGATGTCTCAACAGGATCTATTGCGACTGACGATCAACAACTGACTAAATTCCACGGCCTGTATCAACAAGATAACCGTGATGTACGTAATGAGCGTCGGAAGCAAAAGTTAGATAAGGCTTATAGTTTTCTTTGCCGCATCGGTGTACCAGGTGGGGTGAGTACCCCAGAGCAGTGGCTAGTTATGGATGAATTGGCTACCTACTGTTCTTTTGATACAATTAAACTGACGACACGGCAAGCTTATCAATTACATGGTATTTTAAAGAGTAATTTGAAAAATGTTATTCAGCGCTCCACCCAAGCTGCGATGTCTTCTCTGGCAGGTTGCGGCGATGTAAATCGTAATACAATGGCGTCTCCCAATCCGGCACAGACTGAGGTTCACGCGCAGGTACAAAATATTGCCGATAAAATAGATGCGTATTTGAAACCGCAGACGTCAGCGTTTTCTGAGATGTGGCTTGATGGTAAAAAGATAGCCTCGATGAATCCAAGATCGCTAGACATGGGTGGAGATGAAACCGAACCGCTCTACGGAAGTACGTATTTGCCGAGAAAATTTAAAATCGCAATTGCGATACCTCCTCAGAATGATGTTGATGTCTATGCTCATTGTTTGGGTTTTATTGCTATTATTGAAAATGACGTATTGGTTGGTTTCAATGTAACTGTTGGTGGAGGTATGGGTATGACGCATGGCAATGAAAAAACATTTCCAAGATTAGCAGACACTATGGCTTTTGCATTGCCAGATCAAGTTGTCGATGTTGCTGAAAAGATTGTATCAATTCAGCGCGATTGGGGCGATCGTGTTGATCGTGCGCATGCAAGATTTAAATATACAGTCGAAGATCATGGCGTAGACAAGATTCGTACTGAATTAGAAAATCGACTCGGTTACAATCTAGGGGAAGCCAAGCCCGTAAATTTTGAAGGTAATGGCGATCGCTATGGCTGGGTTAAGGGCAGTAATGGTAATTGGAATTTGGGTTTATTCATAGAGGGTGGACGAATCATTGATACTGAAAAAGCTAAACTCAAGACTGGCATGCGGCACATTGCTCAGAGTGGTTTTTGCGAGTTTCGTCTCACTCCAAACCAAAATATTATACTGGCGAATATCGCACCGGAAAATAGGGACTCGATAGATGCTTTAGTAAATGAATATGGATTGGATTCCTACATGAACGCCTCTGGTATGCGAAGAAGCCAGATTTCTTGTGTTTCCTTACCTACTTGCGGCTTGGCGCTTGCTGAATCCGAGCGATATCTACCAAGTTTGGTGAGCGACTTAGAGTGCACACTTGAGGAAGCAGGACTCAGTAATGATGATATAATTATACGCTCTACTGGTTGCCCTAATGGCTGTGGGCGTCCTTACCTTGGTGAAATCGGGTTAGTTGGAAAAGTGCCTGGAAAATATAATTTATATCTTGGTGCTGGTTTTGACGGCACACGTTTAAATAAGCTATATCGTGCTTCGCAAACACATGAAGAGATTATTAATATACTTAAACCGATGCTAGTTAATTATGCTAAAGACCGAAAATATGGTGAGCGCTTTGGAGACTTTACGATACGCAAAGGCTATGTAGCGGCAACCCTTGATGGAAAGCGTTTCCACAAGGATATAGGGGAAGTAAGTCCTAATTAATCACACGTTAATTATGTTTGCTAACCAGTATTTGACTCGTTCTAAAGCTGGCAGGCCTTGAGTAAATATAGTGAAAATAATTAGTGCGTATATTATTATTGCGCATATACCTACACTATACGCAATTAAACCGAGTAAGCCGTCTCTTTCAGATAATCCAATACCAACTAGGAATATTACGATAGCTGGAAATGTATTGGTAAGGGGTATGGGTAGGACCATAAGTAATGACATCAAAATAACAATTAGCGCCGCTAAATAGTACCCTATGCCAAAATATACTGCATGTAAACGAGGGCGAATAAATCTCTCTATTGCTCTTAAGAATCTAGTTCCAGTGTGGATCATCTTCGATGCTAAAGATGACTTAATTTTATATATTCTTATTTTTTTCGGCAGCCAAACGGTATGACGCCCTCCAAGCATTTGAATTCCTATTATTGCAATGGCTATTCCAAATGGCGTACTGTAGCCAGGTGCAGGGATAGGTAAAGCGCTTGGTAACGATAGGATTATGAGTACTAGGCCAAATCCCTTATCATTAATTGCATAGCTTAAGTCGCCTATACTTAGTTCACTTGAGTTTCTATTTTGAAGTACTTGCTGAAGTGCTTCAGTTAAAGTATGACATGAATTACTTTGTATATTATCCATATTAATTAGAATAGTACTTTATTGTAGATGCCTTAATGTATAATAATGTAAATATTTAAACTCTTTCAAAAGTATCTATGGATCCTCTAAAGGGTAAACGAATCGCAATATATGGCGGATCTTTTGATCCTGTGCATAATGCCCATATAAAAATAGCAGAAACTGTATTAGGACAGGGGCGTATTGACTGTTTGATTTTTTTGCCATCTGCTCGTTCACCACTAAAACAATGTGGTCCAGTAGCCAGCGATGCGGATCGCTTAAAAATGCTTGAACTAGCCACTGGTGAGCAACCACGCTTTAGTGTTGATTCAAGTGCAATTGAAACTGGCGGTGTTAGTTACACTATAGATTGGGTGCTCAACTTTAAGGCAAGACACCCAAGTGACTCTTTATTTTGGATTTTGGGTGCAGATCAATTTGAGCAATTAGATCGATGGCGAGAGATTGATAACTTAGCTAAGCTTGTAAGTTTCATAGTTATAGCTCGTCCGAGCTATTCGCTAGAAAAAAAACCAAACGCAATTATAGACTTTATGCATATTGAAATGCCTTTATTAAATGAAAGCTCGAGTTCCATTCGTGAAGACTGCAGAAATTCGCAGAGTATTATGGGACGAGTGCCGCCCACAGTTCAGGCTTTTATTTCCAAAGAGTCCTTGTATAAGTAATTAATACACTATGCCTGATACACAATCAAATACCACAAAGCCATTTTCCACTGAACTTGGTAGCGCATTGAATGCTCTAAGAGATAAGAAGGCTGAAAATATCCGTTTATTAGATGTTAGTGATATTTCTTCTATCACAGATTACATTGTTTTAGCTACCGGCACTTCTGATCCTCACCTTAAAGCAGTGAAATCGGAACTAGATGGTGCGCTAAAATCTGCTGGTGTTTCTCTAATAGGAGAGGATCGCGATACCAACAGTGGTTGGGTGATTGTAGACGCCTTTGACTTTATGATACACTTACAAACCGATAGTATGCGCAGTTTCTATAATCTCGACCATCTTTGGAATGATGCCAACGAAATCGATGTTAGCTCAATTAAATAGAAATTCATATTTTTCATTATGTCTGAATTATCTTTCTCAATTAAAAAGGGAAATGTGAATATCTAAGTTATCAGCTAATGAGTTTAAATGAAACCACTGACCTAGAATCTAGGCGCTCTTCTTATGCATATCGAGTAGTTATATTCGCTTCTATTCTAATTGGAGTATTTTTAATTATAAAAATTGTTCTTTCTGGATTTAGTTTATCCAACTTCGAAAATACGATTCTATCTGTATTTGCTGCACTTGGTGTCACTTTGTTTATCATTCGTGACCGATATTTAGGTAACCAATTAAAATCCTTGGAGAGTAAATATTTGAGCATTATTACATCACATAAAGAGCGAATAGAATCTATTTATTCTAGCCATTCAATTTGCTGTGCAGTAATAGATATAGTTACTCTGGAATTACTAAGAGCTAGTCCAGTATTCTATGACTTATGCTCTATCGAAAAAAACTCTGATACTAAGGGCATAAATTTTATTTCCTTACTAAAGATAGAGAGCGATACAATGCACTCATATTTTGAACAGTTGAAGAATGGAGCTGACGATTCTGTAACCAAGGTCAACGCAGTCGGCTCTAATGACATCACTCTTTGTTTAATTATTAGTGGACGTATCTTAGCCGATGGTCATTCAGCAGAATTAATTATATTCAATTCACCATGTGAATTAGTTGACAGTGACGAACGCCAACTCATGGTTGCTGAGCTTGATCGATATAGCCAAGGGGTGATTAGCCGTGAATCACGCATACTCGACTTGAAGAAAGAAGTTAACGACTTACTAGTAGAGTCAGGACAAGTATCACGCTACAAGGTTGATTCAAAAAGCAATGACAGTAACAATGAGATGTCGCTAAATGATTAAGCCCATAAAGATTCAGAGTACAAAACAATCGATTTCTCGAGTCATTTGGAATTGGGTAGGTATTCCTTTGTCCCTTATAATAATGTTATTTACTGCATGGTTGTGCGTGGGTGCCTTCGAAAATTATACACAAGAGAGAAACGCGCTAATAGACCAGAATCTCATCAGTTCTAATTCTGATACAAAGAACGATCTGAAAAGTTTGTATACTTCGGATACCGGTTACGAACTTCTCAAGGTTTTACGTTATGAACTTTATACCGAGTTAATGTTAGTTGCAGCTATAGGATTTTTGGGTGTGATTGTTCCTATTTTTGCATCTAAATATTTAGCAGATAGTCTAGTTCGAAATTTAAATCGCTTAAAAAGTACCTTATCGATGGATACATTATCCAATCAAGAACAAGGGTATGACTTTATCGAATTTGAAAAGATGAGTATTATGATTGGAGGCATTATATCAAAAAGTAGTGAGACACAACGCCGATGGAATATTGTAAAGAAGCAATTAAGCAGCGCTAATAATGATTTAATTGAACAAGCAAAGGAGCTCAAGCAAGGCCGTAAAATTGCGCTTAGCATGATGGAGGATGCAGAAAAGGCGCGGTCTCAACTTGAGGTTGCTAATAATCGTTTGAAGCAGGTCATTGAACATGCACGTCAAAGCGCTCGCGATGCAGACCATGCAAATCACGCAAAGTCAGATTTTATGGCTACGATGAGTCACGAAATTAGAACACCATTAAACGGTGTAATTGGCTTTATAGATATGCTTGCAGAAACGCCACTTAATGATGAGCAAAAAGACTTTGTTGATACATTACAAGTTAGTAGCGAAGCGCTACTTTTCTTAATTAGTGATATATTAGATTTCTCCAAAATTGAATCTGGGCGTCTAGATTTAGATATGCACGCACTTAATTTGAATGATTTGTTGAACGAAACTTTACGGTTGTTTCAAGCAGACGCTGCTAGTAAAAAAATCAAGTTATTACACGAATTTGATGATGCGCTTCCAAAAGTCATCATTGGCGATGAAAAGCGCATACGGCAAATTTTGATTAATCTTTTGGGTAATGCAGTCAAATTTACCAACAATGGTTTCGTTATGTTGAAGGCTTCTGTACGGGAAAATGAAGATCAATCTTCCCAGAGTCACTTAGAGTTTGAAATTAGAGACACTGGAATTGGTATCAAACCCAACGAGATAGATACTATATTTGAGCCATTTTCTCAGGCAGACTCTTCCACTACTCGTAGATTTGGAGGTACTGGACTAGGGCTTAGTATTAGTCGTCGTTTAGCTAGTGCTATGAATGGTCAACTGTCTGTAAAGAGTCAGCAAGGTTCTGGTTCGAGCTTCTTTTTTGATGTCATTGTAGATACTCAAAGCTATAAACTACCATCTTTAGATGCTCCGCTTAATTCTGATGTATCTCTAAATAAAAGCTTAGGAAATACTACTGACGATAGCTTGGATTTAAAGGTTCTTGTAGCTGAAGATAATTTAGCAAATCAAAACCTTCTTCGTTATATGCTCAAGCGTATGGGCTGCACGGCTCAATTTTGTATCAACGGTAAGGAATTAATTTCTTTATTATCTGAGCAAACATGGGATTTAATCTTAATGGATTTACAGATGCCTCTAATGGATGGCTTTGAAGCAACCCATGCAATTCGTAATGGAGCGGCTGGTCATAAGGCAGAGTCTATTAAGATAATCGCACTAACTGCTAATGCTCTATCAGGCGATAGAGACCGATGCTTGGATGCAGGAATGGATGCTTATTTAAGTAAACCCATAAAAATATCTACACTTAAAAAGTGTGTTGTAGCACTTTTTGAGGAAATATCTTAGGTATTTTTAATCTATCTATTACCAGAATTTTTTTTAAGTTATTGTATTATTTGCCTCAGAATACATACTTTTAGATTAAAAGCGTCTCGACAAATTTACTTAGTTTGAAAGCCTAAATTTTACGATTATGAGCCATGACATGCAAACTGAGTTAGATTCAATCATAGAAGTTGTTTATGAAAAAGTGCCATATCTTACAACTCGTGCAGAGGTTGAGTTATATAAAGCAACAATTTTAGGACCGAAGGGCACAATGACTGCAGTGATGAAGTCAATGGGGCAGTTACCAAAAGAGGAAAGGCCCGCTGCTGGAAAATTAATTAATCAAGCAAAGTCTTCAGTCATTACAGCATTTAATGACGTTTTGCAACGCATTGATGCTAGTGAGATGGCTACGAGGCTGGGGCCATCAATTGATCCAAGTCTGCCGAGTCCAGATCCAGATAGAGGAACACTACATCCGATTTCGCAAGTACGTGAAGAAATCGTTCAATTATTTAGTAGGATTGGGTTTACAGTTGCTGAAGCTACAGAAGTAGAGACCGAGTATTATTGTTTTGACGCTTTGAATATTCCTGCGGATCACCCAGCGCGTGACATGCAAGATTCGTACTATCTTCCAGATCAGTTAACCGTTGCCAATATGTCGAAGCATGCGGATGAAAAATATTTGCTGCGAACTCATACCTCAACTGTACAGATTCGCACGATGCTCGAATCAAAGCCTCCAATACGTATCATAGCACCTGGTCGCTGCTTTCGTAGGGATACACCAGATGCAACTCACAGTGCAAACTTTCATCAGATTGAAGGTCTTTATGTAGATGAAAATGTTAGTTTACTCGACCTGAAGGCAACTCTAGATCATTTTGTAAGATCTATATTTGGTTCTAAGGCTAAAACACGCCTACGCCCTAGTTTCTTTCCTTTTACAGAACCTAGTTTTGAAATGGATTTTTATTCACCAGATCTTGGAAAGCTGAGTAATAAGTGGCTCGAGATAATGGGTTGTGGAATGGTTGATCCAGAGGTCTTTAAATCTGTTGATATTAATCCAGATCGATTTACTGGATATGCCTTTGGAATGGGTATCGAGCGCATTTCTATGATCCTTCAAGGAGTCGATGACATACGCTATTATTACCAAAATGATATACGCTTCTTAAAGCAGTTTGCTTAGTCTTCAATTGTCACCTTGTTGAACGCCATAAAAAGAACCATATAAGAGCAGTTGAAATGATAATTTCCTACAATTGGCTTAAAAATTACATTGATCTCGACTCAGTCGAACATAGTCCAGAAGTGTTAGCAGATACGCTGCCTCTGTTGGGATTTGATATAGAAAACTATCAGAAGTTAGGCCCAACAGAAATGCCTAATGTGGTCGTTGGTCAAGTCATCTCTTATCAGGAGCATCCCGATGCAGATCGCTTGCGTTGTTGCGAAGTATCCACTAGCCAGCAAGGTACACCGCACCAAATTGTTTGTGGAGCAAAGAATTTTAATCCAGGAGACAAGGTGATGGTAGCTTTACCAGGAGCTGTGCTTCCAGGTGATTTTAAAATCAAGAAGTCAAAAATACGCGGTCAGCCTTCTGAGGGCATGTTATGCTCCGCTAAAGAACTTCACCTCGGGCAGGATCATGACGGAATTATGATAGTTGATGAGGATGCTTCATTAGGTACTTCAATTAATGTATTATTTTCTCAAAGCGACACGGTGTTTGATTTAGAAATCACTCCGAATCGTGTAGATGTACTTAGCCACATTGGCGTAGCACGTGAACTTTCTGCTCGCTTCGGACTACCTGTGAAGTATCCACAACTGTCGGCAAACATCAAAAACGACGGTGATTCGCTCCTGACTGACGTCAAGGTACAAGCTTACGATCTTTGTCCGTACTATACTGCGCTCTCGATACAAGGAGTCAAGGTAGGCCCTAGCCCAGAATGGTTGAAAGATGCGATCGAGGCTACTGGGCAGCGTTCGATAAATAATGTAGTTGATGTGACAAATTATGTTTTATATGAAACCGGTCAGCCTTTGCACGCTTTTGACGCAGCTAAGATAAGAGGAGGTAAGCTTGAGGTGCGTGCTGCGCGAAAAGATGAGTCGATTACTACTTTAGATAATGTGGAGCGAAAGTTGAATAGTAGTAACTTGGTAATAGCTGATTGTGAGCGACCCCTTGTCGTGGCTGGCTTGATGGGTACAATTGACGCAGAAGTCGATCAGCAGACCGCTAATGTGGTTTTGGAGTCCGCCTATTTTTTGCCTAAGTCGATTCGAGCTACATCACGCGCACTCAATTTATCAACAGATAGCTCGTATCGATTTGAGCGTGGTACCGATCCAAAGGGTATCACTTATGCCTCGCTTCGCGCCGCGGATTTAATTCTCGAGGTGGCAGGAGGCTCAATTGTCGGTGATCTTACAGAAGTTGGCACTGAGACATCTACGCTTCCTGATATAACTATATATCCTAAGCAGATCCGAGATTTTATTGGTTTCGAAGTCAGTGATGCTGTGATTCAATCGGTACTAGAGTCACTTGACTTGCAGGTCGCTGAACACAGAGATCCTGAAAATTGTATGCGCTGGGAAGTGAGCATTCCATCATATAGAAGAGACTTGCTTCGTCCTGTTGATTTAATCGAGGAATTTATTCGTGTTTTTGGTACTGACAAAATCCCTGAAAGTGAAGTAGTTGCACGCGGTATTGGTCGCACAGATAATCGTATGTACACTGTTAACGCTTGTGTTGCTGAATACTTGACTGGGCAAAACTTTAATGAAGCCTTTCTTTACTCATTGCGAGATCCAGAGGAAGTCCGTTATTTCTTTGGCGAATCCAGTCACGTATGCCTTGCATTAGACAACCCATTACAAAGCGACCAAAGTCACTTGCGTCCTTCGTTAATACCCGGATTGATTGATGTGCTAGAACTCAACTCTGCGCGTGGTACTGCAGGCACTCGCTTCTTTGAGCGCGGCCATGTATATCGTGAAGTTCAGGGGCAATTAGTAGAGCTGGTATCAGTTGGTTTCGTCATGGCTCAAGAATCCAGTCTACGAGAATGGCTTGCACGCGAATCGGAAGATTTTTACTCTTCGCGTACACTCTGTGAAAATATTCTTGAAATCGCAGGGCAGTCCGCAAAAAAATTATCTTTTCAACCAATTGTATCCTCCAAACTATGGCAGGGTGGACATGCTGCTTATGTAGGAGATCTTGGGCGTATGGGCTTTGAATTCACCTGTGGTATGATTAACATAACTACACTCAAGGAGCGCTGGGACTTAACGATACCCGTTATGGCTGGATCGATTTTAATGACGCCACAATTTTTTAAGCGCAAAACGAAGCGCAATCGACACAAGGCAATTAGCAATCAACCGGCTTCTAGTAAAGATCTTGCCTTGATTGTAGATGCATCGACATTGGCGCAGCAGGTGTATAATGATGTGCGCAAATTCGCACAGAAATCGTCACAAGGATTTGATTGTGAGAGCGTACGTATTTTTGACCTGTATCATGGAGAGGGTGTACCAGAGGGTAAAAAGAGTCTCGCCTTGAATATTAGTTTTCGCGCTCCTGATCGCACACTTAAAGACAAGGAAGTGAATGCTGCGTTTGATTCGATACAACAATTGATCTGTGAAAAGACTAATTACACCATCCGTAAGTAGTTTATCCAAGGCAGCCTGATACGAACAAAATATCTCTTTATTTAATTTATTATGAGTGAAAAACCTTACATTGATATTGATTATGTCGCTAATTTGGCACGCATTGAACTAACGAATGAAGAAAAATCAACACTGTCTGCTCAACTAGATGATATTCTTGGTCACTTCGAAAAGCTGAGCGCGGTTGATGTGGATGGAATTGAGCCTATGGCGCATACTCAAAATATAAACAACGTTTGGCGCGTGGGTGACACACCAGGTCCGACTTTTATAGCAGAGACACTTAAAGAAATGGCGCCAGAGCAGCGCGATAATCAAGTAGTTGTACCTAAAGTTGTTGAATAGGCTCTTAAGGTAAAAATTTTTCTAAAAGCATTTTATGTCTTTTTTGCACTATAACTCGATTGCTCAGATTGCGGACGCACTGAAGGCAGGCGAAACAACCTCGGTCAAAGTGACGCAAGCGGTATTAGATCGAATCGAAGCAATTGATGGTCAAGTGCAGGCATTTCTTTGTTTGGATGCGGTCGATACTATCTCGCAGGCGCAGGCATCTGACGCGCGGCGAGCACAAGGCAGTGCTATTGGCCGGCTAGATGGTATTCCTATTGCAATCAAGGATATCTTAGCTGTCAAAGATCAACCGCTACGCTGCGCATCTAAGATGTTAGAGTCATATATTTCACCGTTTGATGCAACTTGCATACGCAGACTTCGCGATGCTGGCGCAGTAATATTCGGCCGATTAAACATGGATGAATTTGCCATGGGTTCATCAACGGAGAACTCAGCATTTCAAACGACTTCTAATCCATGGAACTTAGATACGATACCCGGTGGATCTTCTGGAGGTAGTGCAGCCGCGATTGCAGCGGGCGAAGCGATTGCTACGCTAGGGACGGATACAGGGGGCTCAATTCGTCAACCAGCTGCTCTATGTGGTGTAGTTGGCACGAAACCTACTTACGGGCTTATCTCTCGTTATGGGCTTGTAGCCTTTGCATCTTCATTAGATCAGGTCGGACCTTTAACTCGCACAGTCGAAGATGCCGCTTTACTGATGGAAGCCATGATTGGAAAAGATGCGCTAGATTCAACTTCGATTTCGCCACAAGGCGATATATGTTATGCAGAAGCTTTGCAGAAAAAAAAGGGTCCGTGGAAACTAGGCGTACCACGTGAATTTTTTGGAAATGGTATTGACCCTGAAGTCAAGGCAAACATCGAAAATGCCATCGAATGGTACCGCTCCCAAGGGTGTGAGATTATTGATATTTCACTTCCACATTCTGACTTAGCTGTACCGGTTTATTACATTATCGCTACAGCAGAGGCATCCTCCAATCTAGCTCGCTTTGATGGAGTTCGTTACGGCCATCGTAGTGCGGCGGCAGATGATGTGCTCTCTTTATTTACAAAAAGCCGCGGTGAGGGCTTTGGAGAAGAAGTAAAGCGTCGAATTATACTAGGTACCTATGTTTTGAGCTCTGGATATTACGATTCTTACTATTTACGCGCTCAAAAAGTACGTACTTTAATTCGAAACGATTTCGTAAAGGCGTTCGAGCAGGTAGACGCGATCTTGACACCAACTTCACCGACTCCAGCATTTAAGCATGGTGAGCGTAATGATGATCCGCTTGCTATGTATCTAAGCGATATCTACACAATTTCAGTTAATCTCTCAGGACTCCCAGCTATCTCGGTACCTAGTGGTTTCACTAAAGCTGGCCTGCCAATAGGCTTGCAAGTAATTGCGCCAGCTTTTGGCGAAGCCGATTTGTTCGCCGTTGCACACTCGTTTGAGCAGGCTCATGATTATCACGAGCAAAGGCCAAAGCTTTAGAGGATTTCTCGCCTATATTTCAGTACACTACACTTTCACATTTTACTATCATGTCTTACGAAGCAGTTATAGGTCTTGAAGTACACGTACAAATAAAGACGCGTACGAAGATGTTTACTGCTGCGCCCTATGTTTATGGAGCGGAACCAAATACGCTAACTGATCCCGTGGTACTTGGCTTACCTGGTACCTTGCCAGTACTTAATCACGCCGCAATTGAGAAATGTGCTAAACTAGGGCGCATGCTACAATGTACTATTGCTGAGCAGTGCAAATGGGATAGAAAAAATTACTTCTATCCAGATTCTCCGAAGAACTACCAGTTGACTCAAAATGAACAACCGCTGTGTATTGGAGGAAAGGTTGAAATTGAATTGCCTGGGCCATCAAGAAATATCGAGGGCGATCACCGTTGGGTGCAACTCAATCGCATCCATTTAGAGGAGGATCCAGGTAAGCTGAGTCACGAGGCATTCGATACAGTCATCGACTTCAATCGTGCTGGAGTACCTTTAGCAGAGATTGTCACTGAGCCTGATATGCATAGCTCTACCGAAGCAGTGGCTTTTCTTAATGCACTTCGTAATCTCATCATCTATGCTGACATTTCCGATTGTGATATGGAAAAGGGGCAAATGCGCTGCGATGCGAATGTTTCGCTGCGTGCGGTTGGCACCCATTTGCTTGGTACTAGGACCGAAATGAAGAATTTAAATTCTATTTCTAATGTAAAAGCTGCGATCGAATATGAGATTGCTCGGCAAACCGAGATCCTTGATGAGGGTGGGGGTATTTCCCAAGAAACGCGTCGCTGGGATGTGGAGAGCAGCAGTAGTTTTTCTTTGCGCAGTAAAGAAGAAGCACACGACTATCGCTATTTCCCAGACCCTGATTTGATGCCAGTAGTGATGAATCCACAGCGAATTGAGCAGTTGGATTCGCAGTTACCAGAACGCCCATTGGATAAGCAACGTCGTTACCAGTCGGATCTCAACTTACCTTATACTATTACGTCGGTGTTGTGTCCGAATTTACAGTTATGTGAGTTTTTTGAGGCAGCTATAGAAGTTTACCCTTCGCCCAAGGCGATCGCTAACTACATAACTAATGATTTGCTCCGTGAACTATCTGATGCTTCCGCATACGGAGAATCCTCTCAGATTTTGAGTGATTGTAAACTTTCGCCTACGCACATTGCTAATCTCGTTAAAATTATCGATATGGGCGTTATCTCAAAGCAGATTGGCAAGGAAGTATTTACTGAAATGTTCAACACTGGAACTATGCCAGACGTGATCGTGGAAAAAAAAGGTTTAAAGCAAAGCAGCGATAGTGGAGAGATTGAAGCATTATGCCGCGAGGCAATAATGGATAATGAAAAGGCTGTTACTGAGTATAAGGCAGGTAATATCAAGGCGCTAAATGCACTCAAAGGCCCTGTCATGAAGGCAACTAAGGGCAAAGCAAACCCAGCGATGCTTGACGATTTATTAAAAAAGCTGATCGATAATGCCTAGCAGCTTGCTTGGCTGTGCTTGATTAGTGCAAACTAATGTGCTCGTAAGCTACTTGTGTTTGTTTTCGGTGCTTTCTTTCTTGAGCGTTAGTGCTCTTATCTAAAGCGGCTTGCAATCGATTTTCGATTGTTTTGCGCTACCATTACAAGGGGTCGTCTGATAGCTTAGCATCGGCTACTGCGACACCTTGCTGTGCCAATTAGTTATTATCGAACTTTAGTTCGAGTAGTTGGATTTACCTGCAATGATCAAATGCGCCTCTCCAGTAGACCCAATTCTCAGAGGAAGTTTTTTCATCAGTAAGTATCAGTGATAGATGCACAAAAAACCCGTAGACTACAAAGTCTACGGGTCTATCGCCACTCAAATAAGAATTTTGATACTATCTAATTATTATTCTCCGAAGATGTAATAAAAAGGTGAGGAGTGGGAACTCGCCACGTTCTCTTTCCTCGTTGCACTGGCATTAGGCGCCATCCCATCCGTCGAATGATGTGGCTGCCAGTTCCCCGACGCTACGCTAGTTAGTAAGACGATTCTAACTAATAGGTCCCGTAGCGGGACCAGTAACTGATGTCACCATCAGTAACTCTTGGGGTGAGACTTCTCTGCTTGCAACATAAATACTTGCTAATATTTACAATACAAACACGGCTTCTAAAAATACTGAGATTAATTTTAAGTAGCCTTAGCAAAAGGTCGGCACTGCTATAAAAGTCAGTCGTTTGCCTTATACCACGGGTCTTGTCTCTTATCCCGCAAGTTGCATTCAATTCTCAGGCGAACGATTCTGTTAAAACCTCCCGCTTATCGAATGTTATTACATAAAGAGCCCGCCAACGGCCGCCCGTTGTCACAACTTAATATGCTCAATTCACAGAGTTACGATTTTTTTTCCCCTAATTGGTTGCGAAACCTTTAGGATCGAGTGGTTGTATAATTGTCTTACCACTAAATAGTAACTCCATACTAGCTCACAGTAGCAACTATCGGTCTGAGACCGACTGTGTGTGTAATCATAAACAAATGAACCCTGTTATTGACTACATAACTCGGAGAGCAAGGGGTTCATGCTATAGCGACAAATTATAAAAAGTGCTATTGCGAATGCTCACCGCCTACATCCATATCGTTAAACGCAGAAGGTAAACGAACCCTCTGTGAAAGTAGGTGACATGTGCCTACCTTATGCGCCACCAAAGTGTCGCTACAGTAGGAGCCGGGTACGCTAGTTCTGCCCGGCTATTTGTCTGAACTAATCAGACTTTATCGAGATAATGTGCGAGTAGTACAATTAAGTAACACTTACACAGATCGCTTCTGTCAAAGATCGTCTACCAGTAATGATAGGTTAGTTATAATCTTAATAATAATCATCGAGGTCAATAATTAATTTTATAAATTGCTGTTTGTTAATAATTTACGTAATTATTGTGAATAAGTTCGGAAACATATGTTTATCAGTATTTTATGTTGTTAATAAGTCGTTAATAAGTGTGAACTTATTCTTTTCACGAAAATAATTGATATTTATTAGGCATTTTTTGATTTTTTGTCCGTTATTTTTTGTATCTCATTACTTCTAAGTTCGATTAAAACAGACCATTGGTTCTTGCAGTTAAGATACTAGTTATAATTATATCTTTGGTTTATGAATAACCCCTTTCTATCGTATCATTATAGATGCTTTCTGGTATCGTTCATTCTGTTTTGAAAATTTACCCGAACATTGTTTTAGCTGAAAACTCAGCAGAATTTCTAGAATACTCGAGTCACGCACTCCTACATAAAGGTCTAGAACTTGGACTTATTGTCTTTCTGGGGAGTCTAAAAGTTGCCCTAAAATAAGTGAAGTATGCGCCTATAATCCTCCTTAGCCTCTCATGGCTAACGCCACTTACGTGGTCTTCTGAGTCAACTATAAAGCCTTACCGTTACGGAGACTTACTAATAAATGAGGAGACGGTTCTACCAGAGCCGATGGATACCGATGGGCTTAGCCAGAAAGTAAGGGACACGCTAGAAAGCTATTACAGAAATAACCTTGGTGGTGCAAACAACTGGCAGAAAATAAAAAGCATGCGTGTTAAGGGTAAGTTAAATCTCCCTAATGGTAAATCCTATGAATTTGCTAATTATAAGAAGAAACCCGATTTTAATAAGTCTGTTGTGTATTTGGCTAATAATCATAAAATTATTACTTGCTTCGATGGAGTCGAAGCTTGGCAAATTATGACTTTCGAGTCGGAAACTGCCAAGACAATGCCACAGGATGCTTCAGTAGATTTTATTCGTGATTCTTGGTTTGGTGGTCACTTACTTCGTCCGTTGCTTCCAGGTAAAACCATAGAGATACTTGAGGCTATTGAAATAGATGGTAAAATATGTGTACAAGTTAAGGTTGTCCTGCCTAATCAGCAGTATTATCTATACGCCTTAGACTCTAATCGTTATCAAGTAGTCGAGGAGTCAGTTAAAGTTGATGGCTCTAAGAGGCTAATTAAGCAATCCGATTTTAGGGTAGTATCGGGACTAATGATACCCTTTAGGAGTAAATTGTACACCGATGGCGTGCTTGTTCAGGAAATACTCATAGAAAGCGTGGTCGTAAACAAGGGAGTCATGCCTTGGATGTTCAAAAGACCTGAGTAAGTGGTAACTGTAGGTGGAGGACTTGAACTCTCCCTTCTAATCTTCAGCAACTACTGCGCAACTTTCGTTTAAGATAAACTAATCCCTAGTTTTTCGATATCATTTTTTCGTACGATCCACCTCGAACGTAGCTCTTCTAGATGCCTGTTTCCTTCAGCTTTATTGATATGTCTTCGGCTAAACTCTAAACTTAAGGATGATGGAAGTGCATCACCTTTTTCGGTGTACGCAAAAGTTAAAAAGTTTAGTAGAGTGTTGTAGGAAGGAAACTTGGGAAAATCATTAGAAAAATTGGTTTTATACCAGAGCTTGAAGTGATTGGAAAGTTTGCCACTCCCGTCATCAAAAAAGCGTTCAGTGCTGTTTCCTGCTACAGAATAAGGATGGTATTTAAATAGTTCAGGATAATGTTCTGCCATCCAACTTGCTACCATCCAGTATTCACTAAAGGTTTCGTGAGTTTCGACACTATCAATCATTATCTCCAGCCAGTGCTTGGAATTACCATGTTCAAGATGACTCAACAGCGAATCTATAGCCGGTCGGTAAAACCACATATGGTGAGGAATAAATGTGGCTTCTGAATCATGTACAGGACTTACAGAAAGGAACTCATCTATCCATTGCTCCCAGAAAGAGACAATTTTCTTATTGAGCTTACTTTTGTGCTGTAAGAGTGCGTAGGCTGGGGAATTATTTATTTCTCCCCTCCATGCCTTTATTGGGATTAGATCGCTATCCCAAATAAGTGTCCAATCGCTGAGAGCAGGAAGCACACGAAGGCAGCCTAGCTTTAGTAATTGTTGATAAAACCAGCCAGGTTGGTACTGGTCGTTAATATTTTTAAGACGGTCGCAAATTAGTTTTTTACTTAGTTTATTATCAGCAAAAAAACTATTTTCGTCGTAGAAATAAACTGGCGCACAGTCCCACTTTTTTACATATTTTCCGAGTGTTTCTATTTCGCTAGGCAAAGTAGCGATATGTATAGACCTAGGACTGAAATGCTTTGAAATACCCTCTAATACCGACCTTGTATGCCAACCACTCTCAAATAAAGGCATAAAAATAGTTTTAGTATTAGAAATTTGCATAAGCTAATGGGGGACTTTAAGAAGCTACGCCAACAACACTAGGGTCTTCTAAACCAACGTCGCTGCATAGTGGTTCGATCCCAACTCCCTTTCTAGGATACAAATTACAAAATTTCTTGTACTCTAGTATAGAGTTTTTGAGTTCTTCACGACTTATATTATTTATATATCCGCACATACCCAGTGAGCCCTTTGGAACCGGTGCAGCTAGGTTTCCACCGCGTTTCTCCGTCATCTTTAATTGGGCAGACCAAAGTATTTCTGTATCTAGTAATATATCGTGCCAAATACTTAGGCCGAACAAAGTAATGATGTCTAGAAGGCGTAAAAATTCGTCCTTTTCAATCCATCCCTTTTGGTAGCTAAGGTATCCATTAAATCCCATTCCTACCGAAACTGCGTGCCCATGAAGCATACCGGAAGCAATTTCAAAGCCTGGAGACCATGTATGTCCAAATGCATGGGGACGACATTGATGCGTTTCGTATAAATTATCGTACTCACTTTCGACGTAGCTTTTAAGCGCTAATCCAAGAATATTATTACAGATAACATCCACTTCTGTGCCCTGCTTGGTGTTTATTGTTCCAAAAGCTGTGTCAACAAGAGCAGGACCTACTTGTTCTAAAAGATCTAAGAGTTTAATGTCCTTTACTCCGCCCATTTTGATTATTTCGGCTACGCCGTGACGAATCCATCCTTTGTGGAGAGTTTTAAAGAATGTTTTATCTGTTATAGATAAGATAGGAGCGTGATATGCACCAAAGAGATTTTTGTAACCATAACCATCAGAACATGTTCTAGGTGATGGCCCAGCATCAATTCCGCTAACAACGCTGGTGTTGAGCATAACGTAGGGTGTGTTACGGTGATAGAGAGCTGTGGCAAAGCCTGCTATATCTGCGAGAACGCCTCCACCAATTATTAATATGGGTTCGTCCCTAGAAGCTCCCAGAGCTTTTAACTCTGCGAGTATTTTTTCGACATTATTGATGTGTTTATCAACTTCCATCGCACGATGTACTTTGTAGTGCAACTTAATGTTATGATGTTCGAAGTATTTTTGTATATCTACCTTATAATGTAAATCTACATTACTATCTACTAGCGCAATACACCTACGATGAGGAGCGTAGATGCTTCGCAACAGAGGGTCTGCAATACCTAGTGCATTGTTTTGCACCCTAATACTAGTTGAAATAGTAGAAGAAATCACTCCATCTATGACTGTGTAGTCTTCGTTTGATACGATGTGTCCTTGAGATATTCTGTATGGAGATGTTGGGTAGACTACATGTGCGTCTTTTGATAAATATTTTTCTTCTAACAATTTAAACTTATTCGCTAGTGGACCTTCTGCCACAATTAGGCGCATTTGCTTATCAAGTTCATTATCAAGTATTACTCTATCTGCGAGAAGAGACCACTGTACTGCATCTTCCTTGCATACAATGTTTATAAATGAGGACAGCTCGTTCAAAAATTTTCCACAGCTGAGACTTAAAGCAGATTTAAGCTGTCGATAAGCATAAAGAGATCGTACACTGTCGTTGTCTTCAAATTCTACAGCCAGCGATTCATCATAAACATTGAGTTGTGAAATTGTATCAATTAAACAGTAAAGAGCGGGTTTACCACTGAGTTCTTTGATAGCAGCTTTCGTAGGTAAGTTTAAAAGTTCCGAGATATTGATGGAACACGTAAAAAATTGAGCGAGAGATGTAGGTGACATAGTTATATGACTTAATAGTGATGAACTATATATAGACTACGGCTTACTCGCTAAATGCAAATTTCTTGGGTAAAAATTTAAACAAAAAATGAGTCTACGCCTCAGTTTTAAAACTTTTAGTAGTTGATTTTTTACTGGTAAATATTTCCGTAAAGCATCGTGTAATTATTTCTAATGTTTTTTTTATTAGACCACTTAACAACTACACTACAATATTTTCATAGGCTCATTATGAAAAACTCAAAAACTTTTAGTGTATCTTTATTATGCTTTGCTTTAGTTAGTATTGCCCAAGGGGCAGTAAATGTGCTCGTATCTGACAGTTTCAATCGAACGAATAACACAGATCTGAATGCCGATACTGCCGGCAAATCTGGTAGTCTGGGTACCGTTGACTGGAGTGAGATTTCTCATAAAGGTTCTCCAGAGGTAGTAAGTAATCTATTACAACTTGGAGAGCTGAGTGCTGCTGGTGGATGGTCAATCGCTTGGATGAATCACAATTTCACGGATAGTGAGATCTACAATTCAGGTGAATTTACTGTCTCGGTGGATATAATCAATTTAGGAAGTACGGGGGGTACACGCTTCAGTGGTTTTGCGGTCGGAAATTCATTAAGTGATCTTTCCAATTGGTCTGCTAACAATCCTAGCGTTTTCACATCAGATTTTTTTATTGGCTATGACCCCACAGGCACTACTGAAGTTAAAGTTTTTCTCGGTGGAACGCAGGATTATCATCAGACTATTGACTTGGGTTCAGAAGCAAACCTCTCGGTGAGATTTCATAGTTTTTCTAATTTTAATGCAGGTACAAATGTGAACTACGAAGCCTCAATTAATGATAGCATTGTAAAAACAGGGGTTTTCTCTTGGTCAGGTACGAACGAAAATTACATCAACTTGTACTCGAATTATTCCTTACACACTGCTCGATTTGACGATTTTGAGGTCAGTGCCGTGCCTGAACCGTCCACTTATGCATTTCTTTTTGGAGCATGCATCCTCGGTTACGCATTGTGGCGAAAAGGAAAGTAGAATAAGTATTCTGAACTAGAGCGCCCTAAAGAATCTGTGATGTTTTTCATGTTTACCTCCTCGATATGAAATACGAAGGGCTTGTAGGGTCACCTAGATCATTAGTTTAGGATCCAAACGAATTGCTACTTTCTGCAATAAAAAGCGTGTGGAAAGTGTGTGGTAATTGAGTCTATTATAATCTAAGCCTCATTAATAATGGTACTCGGGGAGGGACTTGAACCCTCACGCCTTGCGGCACCAGAACCTAAATCTGGCGTGTCTGCCAATTTCACCACCCGAGCAAAAACAAAGTTAGACCTTAAGTCGTGAAATTATCGCCGTGTCAACTCTACGCTACCTACTGTAAAAATTTTTAGTTCTTTAAGTAGTTATCGCTGCTATGATTCCATCGATGGATTGCGCGCGCTTAATTTGTTCTCTGGTACGCTCGGACCGGCAGTTACGAGCGATATCTGCCAGCGTAGCTAAGTGCCCTTCATCATCACCAACAGGACTTAGTAAAAAGAAGACGAAGTCGATACCATCCTCTTGGCCCTGAACCTGTAAGCCTCGATTTAGCCTAGCGACAAAACACACTCTGGTTTCCAAGTCGTCGCAATGTGCATGAGGTATTGCTATACCGTGTCCTATAAAAGCAGGAAAAACTTTTTGCTGCGCATTTAAATTTGTTAGTATGGACTCTTTGGATATACCATTGATTTTTTGACCTGCAAGATCCGTCAATTGAGCATACAGGTTTGGTATGGAATCAGAGTGAAGGGTTGTATATCCGCCGCTTTGTATAGCGCGCATTAAGAACCCTTTTGTGCGGCGAAGACATAGGACCTCTTCTTCTTCTTTGGCTATGTCTTTGAGTGCTGCGTCATTTGCAACTACTTTTAAGTTTCGTCCACGTCGTACAAAAAGCGGATGCCAATCCCCAGAGGGTAGTGTCTTATTATTTTTCCAATGAACGATCTTAAAACTACTCTCGCCTTGTATTAGTTCAGTACCAATAACGGACGGTCGGGTAAGATCACCGAATACAGACTGACCAGTAATTTGATCTTCTGCGTGTGGACTGCCTTGAGGAATCCACCCATAGACTTTCTCATTGTCTAAAATTTCAGCCCACCTTTGCATTAGAATTTGATTAAATTCAACGTTATCTGTTAGCGCGATTACGTAGCCTGTTCCAAAGAGTAAGGGTTCTTCTTCGTAGAGTTTTTCAGCCTGCATGCCATCACAATTTAGGGATATTAAACCGTCTCGCCTTGCTAATGACACATTACGCGCATTCGTATCAAGTAATACGACTGATTGCTCCTCTTCACGCGTTAACTTTTTTGCTAGTTCACGAGCAAAGTGGTGTGCGCCTATAATCACCCAGTCATTGGGTGCGGGGCGCTGAAGGCGGAGTAAGCGAGCGACCAATCCAGAAGACAATCCTTGGATGAGTACAGTCGCGCAAATAACCGAGTAGACAAACGACTCAATTAAGGCTGGATACGTGCTATCTGGATTTTTATTTGCTAGTGATAGCGCAAATAAAGAAGCCATCGATGCGGCAACTACGCCACGAGGAGCGACGTAACTAAGTAGCACTCGCTCGCGAATCTTCAGCGGTGTACCCCAAGCAGAAGCAATCACACTTAACGGACGCACAAAAGCTATAACTGATAATAAAACCCAGCCACCACCTAAGTTGAAAAAGTTTTCGAATTGATCGATTCTTAAGCGAGACACAAGAAGTAAAAATAGTAGGCCGATTAACAAATCGACAATTTCTGCCTTAAACGCCTTGATTTCTCGAAGTTGCTTGGGTTTTTTAAGTCCTACGATAAGTCCTGCTACAGTGACCGCTAACAGTCCAGCTTCAGGGCGTATTAGCTCGGTTAAGCCAAAAATTAGCATCGCGCTAGCTAGCGAAAAGGCATTAACAATATTATCTGGTACCAAACTGCGATGCATCGCATAATAAATAGCATATCCACCTAATCCACCTATTGCCGCCCCACTTATAATTCGAATTAAGAAATTTGGTATGGCTACGGTGCCGCCTCCTTCAACGACCCATTCATAGCATAAAATGGCTACAAATACACCGATTGAATCGATCAAAACTGCTTCCCAGTGTAAGATGCTTCCCAATCGTTGTTGAATACGAATTCGTCGCAGGAGTGGAACGATCACAGTAGGACCTGTGACGATTATAAGGCTACCCATAAGTAGCGCCATAGAAGGCGAGGTATCAAAAATGAAGAAAACTGTAAGTGCTGATCCAATCCAAGTAATAAGCACGCCTACTGTTAGAAGACGACGTATTACTGTAGAGGTTTGATTAAAGCCTTTAAGATCAAGAGTTAGTCCACCCTCAAATAATATAAGTGCTACTGCTAGCGAAACAACAGGAGGCAAAAAATCACCCAACGCATCTGCATTGAGAATGCCGAATCCCTCTGCTCCAAATACAAAACCACCTATTAAAAGCATTACAATAGTAGGCAAGTGTAGACGCCGAGCTAGTACTGTTAAAAAACATCCAGCAGCGATAGCTAGACACAGTGCCCACAGTGCATTTTGACTATCGAGTGAGGCAAAAAATAGCATCTAACCTAGGGATAATTAATCAAAAGTGAACGCCAATTGCATATAAAATTACTCTTCTAACTCGTGACACATGCCAAGCGCAGGGGACACCTCGCTTGTTTTACCAATAATTTCTGCAGGTACGCCTGCGACACTTGTATATGCAGGCACATCTTTGAGTACTACGCTACCAGCACCGACCTTTGCACACTTACCAATTTCGACATTTCCAAGAATCTTTGCACCAGCTCCAAGTAAGACTCCAGAGCGTACTTTAGGGTGACGGTCACCCCGATCTTTACCAGTCCCACCCAAAGTAACCTCATGTAAAATGGAGACATCATTTTCGATTACTGTAGTTTCGCCTGCGACAAAACCAGTGGCATGATCAAGGAGAATGCCGCAGGCAATTTTTGCTGCCGGATGTATATCCACAGCAAATGTCTGAGCTACAAGACTTTGCAGATAGAGCGCAAATTCGCGCCTATCATGCCGCCAAAGAAAGTGTGCTACTCGGTAACAGACTAAAGCTTGAAAGCCTTTAAAGTAAAGTAGGGGAGTCAGCACATCTGGGCATGCAGGATCACGATCACATACCGCCTGCATATCACAAGCAATTTGCCGTAATATATCGGGCTCTTCATCAAACGCTTCTAGGAATGTAGTGTGCAATAGTTCAACTGAGGCCGCATGATTGGCGAGTTTACGAGTGCTTCGATAAGCAATGCAATCTGCAAAAGAACTTCGCTCTAGGACTGTTTCATTACACAGTACAGCTAATCCAGGTTCGCGCACTGTGATTGCGACCGCCTGTTCACGCAACTTAGACCAGTACGTATCGATATTAACTGTATCCATAAATATACATTAACGCATGTAAAATTATTAACATATTATATTGATGCGAGATCAAAGGTTCTTGCAAACCTAATACGATAATCTTTAATCATTATATAGATATAGTTTGTTTCTATCACCTATGGATTTTATAAGAATTATAGTTACTACTATGATTTTAGTAGTAACAGAATTATTAATTAGTGATACAAAATTATGAGTAAGGGATTACTTTTCTCCGGTCAAGGGGCACAAAATGTAGGAATGGGGTATTCTTTATACGAAAACTCAGCCATCGCTCGAGATTTATACGATAAGGCAGAAGATATCCTAGGCTGGAACTTTAAAAGTGTTTGTTTTGATGGACCCGAATCTGCTCTTACCGAAACTAAAGCCTGCCAACCAGCTCTCTATGTACATGGCTATGCATCATTTTCGATACTTCGTGAATTTGGTCAGTTAGATGACTTAACTGCCGTATGCGGTCTTAGTCTTGGTGAATTAACTGCACTTGCAGCCGCTGAGGTCTTTGACTTTGAGACTGGCCTAAGTTTAGTAGCGGAGCGAGGTCGACTCATGCAAGAAGCCTGTGAGTTAACTGAAGGTGGAATGGCTGCTGTGATTGGAGGTACTGCCGAGGAAGTAGAAATATTCTGCGATGAATTTGGAATCGAAATCGCTAATCTTAATTGTCCAGGACAAATCGTAATTTCTGGTAATAAACATCGAATTATCGAAGCAGTATCTGCATCAAAGGGGCGATTTAAGCTGTGTAAACCACTTAATGTAGCAGGCGCCTATCATAGCAAGCTTATGCAATCTGCTGGTGACGCATTTGCTGTATATATGAAAGATTTTGATTTTTATCCACCTAAGTATATTACCTACACTAATGTAACTGGAGGTCGTGTTGAATCTGGGCAGGCAATTAAGGATGCATTGATTAAGCAAATAGTTTCTACTGTCCGCTTTGAGGATTGTTTACGCAATGCTGTAAATGATAATTTATTGACTGAACTATTTGAATGTGGACCTGGTAAAGTACTTGCTGGCTTTGCAAAGCGCATTGATAAGACTCTAAAAGTTACGCCTTTTTCCGAGTTCGAAGATTTACCCTTGTGAGTATTCGTTAAGTGCTAATTAGTCTCGTAACTGCACAGTTTTGGTCTACTTAGTATATAAGATTATACTCGATAGATCGGTTATTGATTTTTTCAACGGTGACGTGATGGTTATCTGTTTCGTATTTTTAGCATGACCGATCTAAATCACACTCGCAACTTTTGTATTATCGCACATGTCGATCATGGTAAAACGACTCTATCGGATCGTATTTTAGAGCTCACTCAGACCGTGGAGATGCGAGAAATGAAGGACCAACTCCTTGATTCAATGGATCTTGAGCGCGAACGAGGTATTACTATTAAAAGCCATCCTGTTTCTATGATTTACAAGGCGAAGGATGGGCAGGATTATACTTTTAATCTGATCGATACCCCTGGTCATGTAGATTTTTCATATGAAGTATCGCGGAGTCTTACTGCTTGTGAGGGTGCAATGCTTCTAATTGATGCCGCTCAGGGAATCGAAGCACAAACAGTTGCTAATGCACAATTAGCAATTGAGCAAGGACTAGAGATTATACCTGTAATTAATAAGGTGGATCTGCCTGGCGCAGATATTCCCGCAATACAGAAACAGTTAGAAGATGTGCTAGCCATACCTGCAGAGGAAGCAGTTCTTACAAGTGGTAAAACCGGACTTGGCATCGATTATTTAATGGAGGCAGCAGTTACACGTATGCCCAAACCAAGATGGGCAGATACGAATGGCTTACGCGTGCTAATATTTGACTGTGTCTATGATGCGTACAAGGGAGTTATTTGCTATGTCCGTGTGTTCTCGGGAAGCGTGCAGCCATCCGATCAAATTCTAATGATGAGCGATGGTCGAAAATCCCAAGTAAAAGAGGTCGGAAAGTTTTCTCCGCAAATGAATAAGTTAGAAAAACTACAAGCAGGTGATGTTGGCTATATTGTAACTAATATTCGTGATGTAGCAGATATTAAGCTAGGTGACACTATCACCCATACTAACTCACCTGCAGATGAAATGCTTCCTGGGTATAAAGAGGTTAGTCCTATGGTATTTAGTGGTATTTACCCTATAGATACCAGTGATTACAACAAGCTAAAAGCTTCTATGGGTAAATTACGTTTGAATGATGCTGCTTTTGTCTATCAGTCAGAAAACTCTGTAGCGCTGGGCTTTGGCTTTCGCTGTGGTTTCTTAGGCTTGCTGCACATGGAAATAATTCAAGAGCGAATACGACGTGAATATGACCTAGATGTTATTTCCACCTATCCTAGTGTGGTTTATAATGTAACGAAAGCTGGTGGAGAAATGATTGAAGTTCACAACCCAGTTTATCTGCCAGATCCCGCAGAAATAGAGTCGATTGCAGAACCTATGATCAAGACCTCTATTCACATTCCTAGCACATCTATAGGCGATGTACTTGCTTTGATGAGTGAAAAGCGTGGTATATGTGAACAGACTGAAACCATAGATGATATGCGCGTAATGCTGGTATGTCGTCTCCCACTTAATGAAATATTGGTAGACTTTAATGATCGATTAAAAAGCGTGACGCATGGCTATGGCTCTATGGATTATGAAATGGATGGATACGACTTAGGTAAATTATGCCGCTTGGATTTACTCGTTAATCAAGAGCAAATCGACGCGTTTTCATCTATTGTTCATGTCGATAAGGCCGAAAGTAGGGGAAGAGCCCTATGCCGACGCTTAAAGGAAATATTACCGCGTCAGATGTTTAAGATCGCGATTCAAGCTGCAGTAGGCGGTAGAGTGGTGGCTCGAGAAACAATTAGTGCGTATCGTAAAGACGTTACTGCGAAGTGTTATGGTGGAGATATCTCGCGTAAACGTAAACTTCTTGAGAAACAAAAAGAGGGTAAGAAACGCATGAAAAACATTGGCAGTGTGTCCATTCCCCAAGATGCGTTTATCAAAATTCTAAAGACCTCGGATGGGAGTGGTTGAGCACATCATATGTAGTTGATTACGAATAAATGAAACTCGCATTTTTAGAGCATTTCCACATATTCATATATTAAACACTCAAGTTATAATCTCATGAAGAATCGACGTAAAAAAGCTAAGGAATTACTACAAGCTGCCCACAGAGTTAGTAACTATCGTCGTGATATTATCGATCCAAAGCAATTCTCTGTACTGAAAGCTTTGGTTAAAGAGGTAGAAGTTTTATTAAATGATAAGCAAATAGATCATGCAGTTTTTGATCCTATGCTCGATCGGTTGGATGAATTACTACGCAAAGTGGGTGGTAAAATTTACCCGAAAACTTTTTTAAGTGATAATATAGAAGTCATATTAGTTGCAGCAATCATAGTAATTGGCATTCGGTCGTTCTTTTTTCAGCCATTTATAATACCAACGAATTCTATGTATCCAACCTATAGTGGAATGAACTCGATAGTTTATAATGAGGAGACATCGCCTAGTAGATTGTCTAGAATATTAAACAAACTCACACTAGGAACGCGTCACTATAGAGTAATCGCTAACTACAGCGGAGAAATTGAACTACTAGTTGCGCAAACTAGTGAGGGTGGACTGGTTGCTTATTACGAGGTAGTTAATGGGCGAAAGTGGTTTGGCATCATGCCCGCGCGTCTTAAAGAGTATACATTTTTAGTTGATCAAAAGCCACATACATTACGTATACCATTAGAATTCAGCCTCGAAGAAACATTAGAAAATAGCTTACTAAAGAATTTGAATCCTAAAAATATTCGTAACATTGGTAATGGCCTATTTGCGGTGAGTTTTGGTCAGCAAGCAAATAAAGGTGATGTTTTATTAGAGTTTGCTATAATGTCAGGGGATGCTTTGTTTGTGGATCGATTATCCTATCATTTTGTTAAACCGAGTGTTGGAGATCCTTTTGTATTCCGCACCAATGATATACTGGATTCAGTTGGAAGAGCTACAGGTGATTATACTCCAAAGTATTATATTAAAAGAATCGGAGGTATCGAATACGAGGAAATCGAGATTATTAATGGCTCATTACATGTTAACAAAACACCACGCACAGAGGTGGAAGCTTTTCTGAGTAATTCTAAGCAAGTAGGTGAATACACTGGATATATTAACGAACGATTGTTAGCGAAGGGTCGCAGTATGATAGTACCCGAAAATAACTACGTAGCATTAGGTGATAATTCAGCAAACTCAGCAGACAGTCGTTATTGGGGATTTGTTCCAGATCAAGCCGTAATAGGTAAAGCGGTTTTTATCTATTATCCCTTCACAAAGCGTTGGGGTTTAGCTAATTAGCATATTTCAGACTTTATAATTAGCGCACAATATATATTATGTCTAATTATAATTGTTATACTACCCTATGTTAGAAAACTATTCATCAATTATTTACGTCTACAGAAATATAGAAACTCAAGGATCGTAATCATATGTCTGATGAAACATTATATAATTGGTTGCATACAAGGTCCGCTGGCTTGCAGTTGCCTATTTCTTCATTACCCTCAACTACTGGAGTTGGTAATTTAGGTTCTAGTGCTTATCGCTTTGTAGATTTTTTGAAGTCAAGCGGTATGCGTGTTTGGCAAATATGTCCGCTTGGCCCTACAGGATTCGGGGACTCCCCTTATCAATGTTTTTCTGCATTTGCTGGTAATCCATACTTTATAGATCTCGATCCACTCGAATCTGAAGGACTAATTTTGAGCAATGAAAGAAAAACTCTTCAAAATTTGTCCAATAAGTTTGTAGATTATGGATCGATTTACAGATCATTTTGGCGAATTCTAACAATTGCGTATAAGAGATTTTTAGCCTCAGGAAAAGATAGTGTAAGCGCTTACGGAAGCATTCAACATTTTCGCGAGCAACAATCTTTTTGGTTGGAAGATTACTCCTTATTCATGGCTTTAAAAAGTCAATATAATGGATCTTGCTGGACGGATTGGCCTACCAAGTATCGCAATTATATTACTGCCCATAAACAAGAGCGTACGCAGGAACTAGATGATGCAATCGATGCTCAAGTATTTTATCAGTACCTATTTTATGCACAATTTGACCGATTACATAGATACTGTGATTTAAATGGAATTAAAATCATGGGCGACGTACCTATTTTCGTATCTCTTGATAGCGCGGATGCTTGGTCCCATCGTGAGCTCTTTCAACTCAAGAAAAATGGTGAGCCAATAGCAGTAGCCGGCGTACCACCCGATTACTTTTCTGCAGATGGTCAACTTTGGGGTAACCCGTTGTACAATTGGAATTCACACATCAATAGTGACTTTTCTTGGTGGTTGGAGCGCATTGGTAATAATCTAAGCTTTTACGATATTTTGCGTCTCGACCATTTTCGTGGTTTTGAGTCTTGTTGGTCTGTTTCAGCAAAAGAGTCTACCGCCCGTAATGGATGCTGGAAAAAAAGCCCAGGTTTAGAGTTATTCAGAGCGATACATTCGAAATTTCCGAATGCTCAAATAATTGCAGAAAATCTTGGCGTTATCACAGATGCGGTCCAATCACTACATTCAGCAACTGGATTTCCTGGTATGGCAGTCTTGCAATTTGCATTCGATAAGGACTCCACGAATCGATATTTACCGCATAATCACATTATCAACAGTGTAGTGTATACAGGTACACATGATAACGATACAACGGTTGGATGGTTTTCTAGTCTAGACGAATCAACTAAAAATTATGTATGTAATTATTTAAAGGTTACTGGAGAGGCAATCGCTTCAGATTTAGTTCGCTGTGCACTCTCCTCGGTAGCTAGATTAGCCATTGTCCCTGTACAGGATATTTTGAGTTTAGGCACGCAGGCGAGAATCAATACACCTGGAGCAGCTAGCGGGAATTGGCAATGGCGTATCACAAATACCCAATTAGAAGAGTTACAATCAGAAAGTGCACAATATTTACAGGAGCTTAATAAATGTAACCGTCGTATTTAAAGCCCCACCCTATTCTAGTTGATCCATCCTATTACGAAAAGAATAGACCAGCAGATAGTACGGTACCAATTCGTGTCTACCAATTTTTTAAGTACAAAAGAGCTGGCTCTATTTCCACTGATCTTACGATGCAAGGGAATCGATACAAAATAGGTTAGTATCCATGTAGCAGTCACAATACAACCAGACAGTATATGTAAGGCACTTGTTTCTTTGACTATTTGCATGCTAACAATGGTTGTTTGAAGTAGAATTAATGGACCAGCTATCCACGCCATGCGTTCTGTGTACTTAGCATGCCACTGTATTAGCTGGTCAGTAGACATGAACTGAAAAGACGGATAAATAGTCAGTTGTACTATCCAAATAAGAATGAGCAGGCTGCAGTCCGATAGATTACGAGCTAGTTCTAGCATCTAGGAGTTAACTTTAATTTATGAGTTCCTTAGTATGCAATAATTCAGCAATCTGTATCGCATTAAGGGCAGCACCCTTCCATAATTGATCCCCTGTTACCCATATAGCTAATCCATTATTAAAGACTCGGTCTTTACGAATGCGCCCTATCGCACATGGGACTTTTTCAGAATAATTAAGTGGCATGGGGTATTTTAGGTTATCTGGGTCATCGACTAATTCTACTCCCTGGAAAGATTGAATGCTAGAATGCGCAGATTGAAGGCTCACCGGTCGTTCAAATTCGGCGCTTATCGAAATGCAGTGTGCACGAAAGACAGGAACACGTACGCAGGTGCAAGATACAAGCAAGTCATCAATCCCCATTATTTTTTTACTTTCGTGAAGCATCTTCATCTCTTCGCGCGTGTATCCATCTTCTTCAAAACTATCTACGTGTGGAATGAGATTGAAGGCAATTTGGTGCGGGTATACTTCACTCTTTAATGACCTACCATCGGACCACGCCTTGATCTGTGTCTCTAATTCTTTTAAGCCAGCTGCTCCACTACCCGACACAGCTTGATAGGTTGATGCGATGAAACGTTTTAAGCCAAATGCTTGGTGCAATGGATATAATCCCATAAGGGCGATTGCCGTGGAGCAGTTAGGATTAGCAATGATACCTTTATGATCATTAATAGCATCTGGATTGACCTCAGGTATAATAAGTGGGACGGATGGATTCATCCGAAATGCCGATGAATTATCGATAACAATACAACTGCTTTTTGATGCTGCTTCTGCGAACTGTAAGGATTGAGCAGCTCCAGCACTGAAAATGCATATATCTATGTCTGAAAAGCATTCTTCGGTAGCCTCCTGAATGATCCATGAATTACCAGCATAATTATGGATTTTGCCTGCTGAATTAGCAGAAGCAAGTAGATGCAACTCACTAAACGGAAAATTACGATCGTGGAGTAAACGAATGATTTCTTGACCGACCGCACCAGTCGCACCGAGTATGCCTACCTTATATGCCATTTAATTTAAAAGTGGAATACGAGCGTGTAAAACAAAGCTGCATGGCATTGTCAATCTTGCCGACTACCCATGTACTAGTTGTTTCAATAAAATCGCAACGCCTTTATCTTCTTATTAATGGAAAACTTTCACAAGAATACACAGTTTCTACTTCAAAAAATCCCAGTAGTTGTGTCGCTAATTCCTATGGAACGCCGACTGGATTACATGCAATTGCTACTATGATTGGTTCGGAGGAACCAAGTGGAATGGTTTTTGAAGGGCGAGTCCCAAAGAAACATTTTACCAAATTAACAATACAACAGCAGCAAAGTAATCTGATTACTAGTCGCATTATTCGTCTACGTGGCTTAGAACATGGGGTAAATTTAGGTGATGGGTATGATACTTATAAACGTTACATATACATACATGGAACGAACCATGAAGAACGAATAGGTAGTCGATTTAGTGGTGGGTGCATAGAGATGAGAAACTTTGATATCATTGAGTTATTCAAGCAAGTTAGTGAGAAACATTTAGTTTGGATAACGACTAATTAATGACTAAATCGGTGTCTAATAAAATTAGCAGTAACATGAAATTACCTACTCGCTTTATTCTTATGATGGTTTGGCTTGCGACCGTACTTGCAGCCTTCGCTATTGGCAGAGGACTTCAACTAGTTGTAGAAAATCACACAATTACTAGCAAAAGTATTGAGTCATCAAACGTCAAAAAAAATGATCTATCTAGTGAGTATGGCTCTGTACAATTAGAAATAACTGAAGATTTATTACCTAAAACTCAAGAAGACGTAAACTTCTATTTAGAAGTAGAATCGAAAGAATCATTAGAAGGCGCATTTTTACTACCACTTACTAATCCCAAGCGTGCCAATATTATTAAAGATTTATTAGTTCAAATGGCATCGGATCAACCAGAGCTCGCCCTATTAGAGGCTACTAAGATTGCTTCTGTTCGTGACCAAGAACGAGCTATAAATAGTATTTTACAAGCTTGGGGAGCAACGAACCCAAATGCAGCACTTTCTTGGGCAGATTCTCATATCGATCAAATACCTAAACAGGTCATGAATAGAAAATTTATGGCTATATTTCGTGGTTATGCGCAATCCGACCCAACCGCAGCATTTGCGCAGGCATACGGAATGAAAGAAGCTACCAATGTAGAAAGACGATTAAAAAATAATATTTTAAGCGAGGTTATTGAGATGCAGGTGCGACAAGGCGGACTAGTACTAGCTCGTGCAACAGTAGAGTCAATGCAGGATGGTGATACGAAAAATCGTTTGCTAACAGAAATGGTCGATGAATGGGCGGAATATGATCCTACTGCAGCGGCGAAATATGTCAAATCATTGGGAGAATCAGCAACCACTTGGATGAAGGCTTCTTTAATCAGTGAATGGGCAGAAAGTGATCCGATTTCTGCCGCAGATTGGCTATCTAATTTAGATATAGAAGATCCAGCTTTTGGTAGAGGTACCGCTAGCATTATTCGTGAATGGTCTCAGTATGATTTATCTGCTTCGGCAGAGTGGCTCAATACCCTGCCCGCTTCACCTCAACTTGATCGTGCCGTTGCTAGTTACACCTTTCGTGCTGCTCAAGAAGATCCTGCTAACGCAATGAGCTGGGCAGAGTCTATTTCGAACGAACGTATGCAAGGGTATCTTATGGAGAGAGTTGCAGCTAATTGGAAAGACCAAGACCCATCTGCTTTTGCAGTTTATTTAGAATCTAGCGAATTTAGCGATGAAATTAAAGAGCGTTTGGAAAATGCTACCTACCGAGATGGTCCAGCTCGTCATGGACCTTTTCGTTAAACTAATCGTATTGCGAATTCGAAATAGAAACGAACACCTCCTCGAAAGTAGCTATTGCCTTATTCATGAGATCTAAATCAAAGCTTTCATCGGGCGCGTGTAGGTTGTCGATCGGTGTAAAAAGTCCAACCATTATAGCGTCTAAACCTGCACGCTGTTTAAAGTCTGCAATGACTGGTATACTTCCACCTTCACGCAAGTAAATGGGTTCTTGGCCAAAGCAATTAGTGATTGCGACTTCAACAGAGCGAAAGGCATTAGCCAGAGCAGCAGGTTGCTGTTTTGGAGTATTGGATCTGTCTGGAGGAATAACTAAATATGCGGGTGCTACTGCGCCGCGTCGTACATTTAATTTGACCTGTTTGGGGCATCGATCGTTGATTGTAGCGATTACTTTATCTTGGATGATAGCAGGATCTTGACCGTCAACTAAGCGGCAGGTGATCTTTGCGAAGACTTCGCTTGGGATGACAGTTTTGCTTCCCTCTCCTTGATATCCACCGCCCATCCCGTTAAACTCCAAAGTTGGTCCGAAACGCACTGCTTCTAAAGGACTGAGCTTACCGCAAGGTGCAAATTCCGGCACGCCTAGCATGGCTTTATAGCTTTCTAGGGATTCCGGATACCGTTCTAATTGTATTCTCTCCCAGTCCTCTATAGGATCGATACCATCATAAAAACCCGGTACGTTGACTGTCCCGTCTGGATTGTGTAGTGATGCGCAAATTTCACTAATTGCTTGGAGTGGGTTGTAGACTGCGCCGCCATGAATACCCGAATGTAAATCTACTTTCGCTCCAGTCACTTTAATTTCTAAGTCTACGAGTCCCCTTAAGGCAGTAGTTATGACAATCTGCTTGGTATTTGGACTGCCTGTATCGGAAACTAGCATAAAATCAGCTTGGCTAATCCGTTCAGCATAATCATCAAAAAATTTACGCATGCTCGGACTACCGATCTCCTCTTCGCCCTCAATAACGTAAGTAATGTTGAGGGGTAAATTAGGATGCTTTTTAAGCACTCTTTGCAGTGCAGTCATGTGCACGATTGTAGGACCTTTATTGTCTGCCGCGCCGCGTGCATAGATACGGCCATCTCGAACTTCAGGATCAAATGGGCCGCTACTCCATAGTTCAAATGGATCAGCAGGTTGCACATCATAATGGCCATAGAGTACTACATGTGGCCACTTAGGATTACCATGACGCTCCGCAAGTAGAATCGGGTGCAGAGCAGTCTCTATATTTTTAACTGAAAACCCCAGCGTTTCTAATTGCTCTCTAATATAATTGCGAGCGCCTTGCATACCATCCGAATAATTTGAATCGGTCGAAACCGATGGAAATCTCAAATATTCTTTTAAAGTATTAACTGCATTCATTATAATTTGTTAAGAGTTTAAAACAAAATCTAATAATTTACAAACTACACGACTCGTAGTACTAAAGTTTACTGTTGTAGTATTCTTGTAGTGCTAGAGGCATCACGCGGGTGAGTTGATGCTGTCGTGTAGCATCTGCTGGATGAGTCGATAAAAACTCGGGTGGTCTACCCTCGTTTGCAGCATCCATACGTTTCCAAAAATCTACTGCGACTCGAGGATCATAACCTGCTCTAGCCGAAAAAATTAGTCCAATTTCGTCTGCTTCCGTTTCATGCAATCGGCTATATGGTAGTAACGCACCGAGAGTGGTTGTAGCTCCATAGGCAACCATTATCATTTGCTGATCTGAGTTATCCAAATCATTCGTACCATAGCTTAGAGCCATTGCTCCACCTGCAGCTAGGAGTTGTTGAGTGAATCGCTCTGCACCATGACCTGCTACAACATGAGCAATTTCGTGCCCTACTACTATGGCTAGATCAGCATCTGTTTGAACTACATCAAAGAGCCCAGTATACACTGCAACCTTACCTCCAGGCATCGCAAATGCATTGATTTGATCAGGGTCTTCAAATACGACAAACTCCCAATTTACATTTTTTGAGTGTAAAGAGCTTGCAACAACTACGCTCGCTATGCGATCACCAACGCGCTTGAGCATTGCTGTGTATTTAGGATTATTGGAAATGCGTGACTGTTTTTTAAGTTCACCAAATTGAGTGGCAGCCATTACTGCTAGCTGCTGCGAGGATACTAAATGAAGAGCAGAGCGTCCAGTTATTGGAACCGTAGTACAACTTGTTAAGCAATAAGCACTAACGATTAAGACAGCGGTAAAGAAATAAAAGTACCTCATAAATATAAAATAACCCAAAAATTGAGCATTTCCCAGAGAAAAATTAGCTAGTCTACTGATCTTAGTGTTTGAAGTGGCGCTTTGCTGTAAAAACCATAGCCATATTACGCTCATTGGCAGCCTGTATAACTGCATCATCGCGTACAGAGCCACCTGGTTGAATCGCTGCTACTGCACCTGCATCAGCTGCAGCAATCAGTCCGTCTGGGAAGGGAAAAAATGCATCTGAGCACACTACTGAGTCAGTAAGTGATATATTTGCTTTGCCCGCTTTCCAAACAGCTATCTTAGAACTATCAACTCGTGACATTTGCCCTGCCCCTATTCCAAGAGTGCATTCACAACCTGCATACACAATAGCATTAGACTTAACATGTTTCACGACGCTCCAGCCAAATATCATTGCACGCATCTCTTCCGCGGTTGGTTGGCGAGCAGTCACTACCTTCCAGTTACTTGGCCGATCTGGCATGCCATCACGATCTTGTAAGAGCAATCCACCTATAACAGAGCGAACCTCACGCATCGATTCTTTAGGCAGTGATCCTTTGGCTGTCATTAGACGTAGATTTTTCTTTTTTGAAAATACTTCCCTTGCAGCAGGTGTAAATTCTGGAGCGATAATTACCTCGCAGAAAATTTTACTAACAATAGATGCTAAGTCGGCATCCATTGTCTGATTGACAATTATGATACCACCAAAGGGTGCTTGCTTATCTGTCTGATAAGCCTCCTCCCAAGCGGTTACAAGATTATCTGCAGATGCTACTCCGCATGGATTTGTATGTTTCAGAATTGCAACAGTCGGCCTTTGGAATTCTCCTATCAAGTAGGTAGCTGCTGTAATATCTATAATATTATTAAAACTTAAGTCCTTCCCTTGGTGCTGCTCAAAGCAATCGAAGAAATTTCCATAAAGCGCAGCATGTTGATGCGGATTTTCTCCGTATCGAAGTGCCTGAGCTTGAGTAAGCTCTATAGAAAGGTCGAGGGGAATGCCAGATATAGCTCCTAGATCTGGTTCCTCTATTACCTTAGTCTCGAGGTAGTTAGCTATAGCGTTATCATAATATGCCGTACGCTTAAACACCTTCATCGCTAATTCACGTCTTAACTTGCTTAGCGAGCTTGGTTGATCCAGAGCTTCTAACACTTTATCATAATCGGCACTATCAACTATAACTGTGACAGATTCATGGTTTTTTGCCGCAGAGCGTAACATGGAAGGACCACCAATATCTATGTTTTCTATAGCGGTATTGAAACTTACATCGGGCTTTGCCACGGTACTTTCAAATGGATATAGATTTACCACAACTAAATCTATCATATCAATACAATGTGCGGCGGCATCAATCATGTGATCGGATTTATCGCGCCTAGCAAGCAAGCCACCGTGTATCTTTGGGTGTAATGTTTTTAAGCGCCCTTGCATCATCTCCGGAAAGCCAGTATATTCACTAACTTCCATGACTGCTATTTGTTCTTTTTCCAATAGCTTTGCAGTACCACCAGTCGACAGTAAACGGTAACCATGCCTCTCTACCAGTGCCCTTGCGAAGGGCACTAATCCAGATTTGTCACTGACAGAAAGAAGTGCTGTTTTTTGCATATTTAGTAGGCTCTGCCACTTTTATTCTCAAAATAATTAATATATGCACGATTTAAGGACGCGTAGCCACCTGGTGTGGGATAGTTGCCAGTAAAGTACCAGTCACCATTGTGTTTCGGGATTGCCTTCTGCATCTTATTGACAGGTAAAAATACGATTTCTAATTCACCGTTCCATGCCATATTTTTGGGATATACAAGCTCTGCAATTTTAGCAGAAATTCTTTCATCGGTATACCTATCGTAGATTAGACGCACGTAATTTTTTATTTCCGTAGCTGGTTTATTCACTTGCTGAATACAGTCCTCATATATTTCCCGTAATAATTCACTTTGTCCTTCTTCTTTTACTAAGGCAATGGTCGCAGTAAAAGCGATAAATTTTCCGAGTTCGGACATGTCTATACCATAGCAGTCTGGATAGCGAATCTGTGGAGCCGTTGAAGCGATGACTATTTTACGAGGATTGGTACGACTTAAAATATTTAGTATGGACTCTTTTAGTGTAGTTCCGCGCACAATTGAATCATCAATACAAACGAGGATATCGGTAGGTTGAACAACACCATAGGTTATATCGTAGACGTGAGAGACTAGTTGCGCGCGACCTTTTTCCTGTGAGATAAAAGTCCTTAGCTTGATATCTTTATGGGCAATTTTTTCTCCACGCGGCCAATTATCCATTATTAGGGTATCGAGTAAGCCCTCATCTAAACTTTCATCCTTCTGAGCTTTTAAGATCGCTAATTTGACCTCTTTACGACGGTGTAATCGTACTGCCTCTAGTAATCCATGATAGGCTACTTCTGCTGTATTAGGGACAAAGCTAAATACACTATTAGTGAAGTTATTATTAATACTTTTTATTACTTGATCTAAAAGTGCTGCGCCTAATGCCTTTCTTTCTGTGTAGATATCTGCGTCATTACCGCGTGAAAAATAGATACGCTCGAAGGAACATGATGCGTTCGCTTTCTTTTCTGTGAAGGACTCACAGTAAATTCGACCATCACTCTTAATAACTGTAGCTGTTCCTGGTTGTAACTCACAAACGCTTTCAATAGGTTGATCAAATATCGTCATCAATGCCACTCGTTCTGAAGCAAATGCGATTACTTCTTCATTTTGAAAATAAAAACATGGTCGAATGCCGTGCGGGTCTCGCATAACAAATGCATCCCCATTACCGATTAAGCCAGCTATAGCATAACCGCCATCCCAGTCTGCAGACGCTTTTTTAATAATTCTAACTGGGTCAAGTTCATGACTTATTATACTTGGAATTAGCGCACCCTTTATTTTTTGGTCACGCATGCGATGATAAATAGCATTATGAGCCTCGTCTAAATGAAATCCAATGCCCTCTAATACTGCTTGCGTATCTGTACCAAAGACTGGGTGCTGGCCACGATCTATCAACGATTCATTTAACTCTTTCTCGTTAGTTATAGTGAAATTACCCGCAAGCATCAAGTTTTTAGTCGGCCAATTGGACTGTCGTACATATGGATGACAACTCTGAGTAGAATAAACTCCTGAAGTTCCGTAACGTAAATGTCCTAACAGGGCTTCTCCTCCGAAGGCAAAGTTCTCTTTTACTGAGGAAACAAATTCCGGATGTATAATACCACTATCTAGTTTATTGGCATAATCTTTTAATTGTTCCTGAAAAATTCGTGATAATGAGTTTGATTGTATACTCCGCTCTCGAGCCATGTAGGACTGTCCTGCTGGCATGTCTAGTTTCACGCAACCAATACCTGCTCCATCTTGGCCGCGGTTGTGCTGCTTTTCCATGAGCAAGAATAATTGATTGAAGCCATATATTGGTGTGCCATAATTCTCCTGGTAATAGTTCAGGGGTTTTAAAAGACGGACCATTGCAATGCCGCATTCATGCTTCAAAAAGTCACTCATTATTAAATACAAACGCAGGTAAAAACTTTTTTATAGTGATGGCGATGCTAACTTACAAAAAGTTAACAATAATTACACAAAGTTGCTATTATTTAATAATTCAAAATACTAAATAATTGTTAGTATAATGTGCGACATAACCATAAGTTATATTGAATTTGGCTAATTCTAGTACAGAACTTCCCGGTTTAAGGGTAAAAATTGATCGTATTGTTTATGTTCATGACACGGATAATTTACCTACAGATGCGCCACACGCATTTATTTACTTCATCACTATAATTAATCTCTCGAATAATACAGTTACTCTTAAAGGTCGGCGTTGGGTCATATGTGACCAAGATGGTAGCCATAAAGTTATTGAAGGAGATGGGATTGTTGGCAAAGAACCTAATTTAAGACCAGGAGAAAAGTTTAGCTACAACAGCTATCATATGAGTCATTGCAATAGCATCGCTGAGGGGTCTTTCCATGGGATAGATGAAAATGGTATTCCAATTTTTGTCCGTATTCCACGTTTTGAGATGAATATACCTAGTACTTTGCCAGAAACTGGTGAAACTATAGAATGAAAATTACGGATTTAAATTCTGGTGGTGGCATTGGTGCAAATTCACATTTTGTAAAAATTGGTACTTTTAACATTTTAGTCGATTGTGGCTTACACCCAAAGAAGATAGGTAAGCAGGCACTTCCTAATTATAAATTATTAGGTGCCGACAGCTTGGACTTAATAATAGTAACACACTGCCATTTGGATCATCTTGGGTCTTTGCCAGTTGTTGCAGCCTTACATCCGCATGCTCCAATTATAACGAGTATTCCCAACGTGTCATTAGCCCCAAGAATGCTACGTAATTCAATTAATGTTATGAACCGCCAACGAGAGGAGCACGGCATAATGGATTACCCGCTCTTTCTCCATCGAGATATATCCCATGTTAATAAGCAGCTTTTATCGCAAAGGTATAGTTTCGGTGAAATTTATCATAAAGATGGAGATAAAATTGAAATAATTTTGCATCCTGCCGGTCATGTAGTCGGTGCTGCAGCTATAGAATTAGTATACAAGCAAAGGCGTATAGTCTTTTCGGGAGACATTTTGTTCGAAAATCAACTTACGATTTCAGGCGCAAAATTGCCTAAGTATCCTATTGACACCCTTATTTTGGAAACAACTAGAGGCGCACATACAAGGGCAAAAGGTACATCTAGAAGTACTGAAGTTGATCGGTTCGTAAATAAAATGAATGAGATAATAGCACGTGGTGGCAGCTGCTTGATCCCAGTCTTTGCATTAGGTAGAATGCAAGAGATATTGAAAATAGTATACAATGCACGCAACTCAGGAGCATTGGCTCACTGCCCGATAGTCGCTGCAGGATTGGGGATGGATATTTGTAATTATTTTGATAAAATTCGTAAAAGATCAAATATAATAGATTTTGATGTTAGAATCCTAGACCACATGAGAGTAAAGGACCTAGAATTTAATCTTCGCTCAGGCCGTGATCTATCGAATAAAGGTATTTATATCGTTAGTAGTGGAATGTTGGTACAACATACTCCATCGTATAAACTTGCAGCAGCAATGCTGTCTCATAAACACAACGGTATCTGTTTTGTAGGATATTGTGACTCGGATACACCGGGCGGTGAATTACTAAATAGTAAAGATATGGATTACTATTATTTTGATGCTCTCGATTATCGCGCTAAAATTCAAGCTTCCATAGATCAATTTGATTTGAGTGGTCACGCAGACCGCGAAGAAATTGCTAATTATGCTATAGAATCTTCCGCTCGTGTTGTTGTGTTAAATCACGGAGAGAAATTGGCACGAAATTGGTTTAAAGAATACTTAGAAGAAAAATTACCAAAAACTAAAGTATTCGATTTAGTTCCAAGTAAAGAGTATGAAATATAATCATTTAATCTCATTTGTTTTCTATATGATAATGTAATCATTACCATTGACTTCGATAACTTGTAAAGACGTGATCGCGCGCTGATTCGCTCCACCTTTCACAATGAATGCTAAACAAATACGTAATATTGCGATAATAGCGCATGTGGATCATGGTAAAACCACGCTAGTTGATTGCTTGTTAGATCAAGCAGGTACTTTTCGTGAGAATCAGGTAGTTCAGGAACGCGCTATGGATTCAATGGATTTGGAGCGCGAAAAAGGAATTACTATCAAAGCAAAAAATACAGCGGTGAAATGGGTTCATCCTGACGATGGTGTCGAATATACAATCAACATAGTAGACACTCCTGGTCATGCGGATTTTGGCGCAGAAGTAGAACGTGTTATGAAGATGGTAGATGGAGTTCTTTTGTTAACGGATGCAGTAGGAGGACCACAGGCGCAGACTAGATGGGTTCTACGTAAGGCGCTTGATGCTGGCTTAAAAACAATATGTGTAATCAATAAGATAGATCGTGATGCTTCCAGGCCTGAATGGGTACACGATAAAGTTCTCGAGCTCTTTTTGGACCTTGATGCTGACGATGATCAGTTCAACGCGCCCTTTTTATATGCTTCAGCTAAGATCGGATTTGCTGATTTAAAGGTTGATGGCACACGTAAAAATATGGATGACTTATTTAAGACGATTACGAATCGCATTCCACCTCCCATAGTTGAAGAGGGTTGCTTTCGCATGTTAGTTTCCAACATTGATTGGGATGACTATGTTGGGCGAATGGCTATAGGCAGGGTTCTTTCAGGTACTATAGAACAAGGACAAACTGTATTTACTTTGCGTAAAGACGGACGTAAGCAGAGAGTTAAAATCACAAAATTAAAAACCTTCTCTGGTCTTGTTACTGATGACGTTTCTAGTGCAGTTGCCGGTGATATTGTCGGACTAGCTGGATTTGACGAAGTGGATATAGGTGACACACTATCGGCTGATGTAGATGGGCATCCTCTACCATTTGTCGAACTAGATCCTGCTACTGTGCAAATGGAATTTTCAGTAAATGACGGACCTCTTGCTGGTAAAGATGGTAAGAAAGTTACTTCACGTCAGATACGCGAACGACTTACGCGTGAAACTCAATCCAATATATCCATTTCCGTTGAAGATACAGAAAAGGGCACGACATTTCTAGTTAATGCACGAGGAGCTATGCAAATAGCTGTACTAGTAGAGACCATGCGTCGGGAAGGATTTGAAATACTCGTCTCTCGCCCTACTGTATTATATAAAGAAATTGAAGGTAAGCGATATGAGCCATTTGAACAAGTATGGGTAGAAACTCCAGCAGCTCACCTCGGTGGTATTATGGAGAATATCGCTAATAGAAAAGGTAAAGTAACCCATATGGAGCATCATAATGCTGGAGTAACTGTTGAAGCTGAGGTGCCTACACGAGGTTTAATAGGGTTTGAGAGTGACTTAGTGACGATGACTTCAGGTCATGGTGTTATGAGTCATTCTTTTCTAGAATACCGGCCTCGTTGTGGTGAAATTACGACTCGATTGACTGGTACTCTAGTGAGTATGGAATTAGGTAAGGCTATGCCCTATGCGCTCGATAACATACAGACAAGAGGAAAGCTATTTATTGCTCCGAGTGAAGAAGTGTATGCAGGAATGATTGTGGGAGAAAATCCCCGACAAGAAGACATGCCAGTTAATCCAGCTAAAGCTAAACAGTTAGACAATATGCGCGCATCAGGTTCAGATAAAGGCATACAATTAGCCCCACCTGTTACATTTTCATTAGAGCGTGCAATTGAATACATTGCTCCAGATGAACTGGTCGAAGCAACACCTAGATTTTTACGAATGAGAAAGCGTGAACTAGACCATAATACTAGGCGAAAATTAGCTAAGACCAGAAAATAGCTTTAATAATTTAGTTATTAAGTGTCACAGTAAATTGCCCACAAAGAATTATCGATATGATATTAATTAGGTCGACTTCAAGTATGTGTATAAGCTTTATTATACTTATCGATGAAAACAGCTATCTATCCTGGATCATTTGATCCGATCACTAATGGGCACCTTGATGTCATCAATCGAGCGCGTCGGATTTTTGATAAAGTTGTCATTGCAGTTGCAAACAATGCAGGAAAATCAACACTATTTACTGCAGAACAACGTGTGCTACTAATTAAAGAAAACTTAGTTAATCATCCAGATTTATGTGTAGTTTCATTTGATGGACTGATTGTTGATTTAGCTGTAGAACTCAATGCAGTAGCCTTGATACGAGGCATGCGAGCAGTTTCTGATTTTGAGCATGAGTTTCAAATGGCTCAAATGAACCGTCATTTAGATGATAGAATAGAAACTGTTTTCCTGATGCCAAACGAGAAGTACTTTTTCACTAGTTCCTCCCTTATTAAACAAGTACATACGCTTACAAATCGGAAAACCGATTTAGTTCCTGACAATGTTTATAATGCATTATGCAAAACGTTTGGTTCTAGTAATTAGTCTAAGTTATATTAGGCATTACCACTTGAGCTTATAAAGTATTTTTTGTCGTAGCTTAGTTTGCTTCTTTAAATGATTACTCTTAAAATTTACAGGCGGTATGCGTAGTAGTAAACTTCCAGATGCCTCTAAATATAAGGCATTGAGCATTGTCTTCATGACACTGTTTCTTGATCTTGTAGGATTTTCAATTATTTTCCCACTATTTCCTGCTATGTTGGAATACTACATTCCAGATGGCGCAAATAGCACCAGTCTTTTAGGGCGCTTAATCTCCCCGCTTTTTTATTGGGCGGAAAACAGTGGTGCAACAAACCCAAAATTCATGACTTCCGTGTTATTTGGAGGAATACTTGGTTCGCTTTACTCATTACTTCAATTCATATGTGCCCCACTATGGGGTTCCTATTCGGACAGAGTCGGTAGACGCAAGGTTCTGATCATTACTATTTCAGGACTAGCACTTAGTTATGCAGCCTGGTTTTTTGCTGCATCTTTTTGGGTACTAGTTCTTGCGCGTTTAATAGGAGGGGCCATGGGTGGTAACTTATCAGTTGCAACAGCTGTAGTTGCAGATGTGACAAGCGTCTCTAAGCGATCAAGTGGGATGGCTCTCGTCGGTATCGCTTTTGGTTTAGGGTTTATTATCGGTCCTGCGGTTGGAGGAATAAGTGCGACCTTAAATCTACTGGATTATATACCAGAATTATCACGATATGGAATCAATCCATTCTCTGTGCCAGCTATTATTAGTCTTGGGCTATCTATTATAAATTTAGTCTGGGTATCGGTAGCATTCAAAGAAACGCACCCTGTAAACAAACGCATAATACATACAGAAAGTAAAAAATTCTCTATAATAGACAGGTTTAAAAGTCCATGCCGTGCAACTAGACAAGCAAACAGCACTTATCTTTTCTTTATGTTAGCCTTTAGTGGTATGGAATTTACACTAACATTCCTAGCGGTCGAACGTTTCTTGTTTAGTCCGATTGATAATGGTATGTTGTTTGTTTATATAGGGACAATTATGATATTAGTTCAAGGCGGTATAGTTCGTAAGTTGTCAGGCAGGGGCTTAGAAAAGATGCTAGCTCAAATAGGATTATTGTGCGGGTTTTTTGCATTTTTTGGATTAGCTTACTCGACTAATATTATCTATTTTTTATTATCATTGATTTTTATGTCATTTGCGGTGGCTTTAGTAACACCAAGTTTAAGTGCTCTGGTATCTATGTACGCCAAAGAAAGCATCCAAGGCCAAGCACTTGGAGTATATCGATCTTCAGGTTCTCTAGCTCGTGCAATTGGACCACTAATTGCGGCGTTAGCATACTTCAGCTTAGGCTCAAAATCTGCGTACGTGTTTGGTTCAGTACTCTTAATTATTCCAATAATGATGGCGTACTTTTTACCAAGATCTAAAAAGTATAATGCAACTTGAAATTATTTATTTGGAACGCTCGATCAAAAGCGAGCTACAAGCCATAGAGATTGATAGGGCTTCAGTGAAGTATTGAATGATTGGCTAGTAATTAATCGTGCTGAGAGCACCTCATAGTAACTGGGGGCATTGCCTAGTTGTTCACTCACAAATGCAGCGTCGATTTTTTCTGTTGAATTTGAAAAGTTATAAATACAGAGAATTATTTCATCATTGCTTACTGAAGTCCTGCTATGAACAAATAATCTTGGATTCAAATTAAATACTTCTTGCGTAGCATCTGGGTGGAATGCTGGGTGATTTGACCTGCGTCTTAACATTTGTATATAAGAGTCGAATACTAACTTTGTGGTAGGATCTTTTAAATGTTCATCTAATTCAGGCAGGTTCCATTTGTGTCGATTTATTCGCCGATTAATCCCACTCTCTTCAGCCGCTTGTAGATCATTTGAACTAGCAGTTAAGCTATGAATATATATTCCTGGTATTCCTCGCAATGATAGCATGATTGCTTGCGAGCACAAAAAACGCTGTGCGCCTAATTGAGGATTATCTAATATTGTTAAAGCCGAGTAGTAGGTGATGTTTAGTTCATAAGGTAGTTCTGTACCATCCGGCATTGTTCGCCAACTAATTCTACCTCCTGAAGATTCAACATGCTTTATTAAACTCGCAGCCTCTGAATCAGGTAATAGTCCTTCAATTGGGCGTAACCCGATGCCATCATGACTTGCCGTAAAGTTAAAAAATGTGCATCCCTCTGGCGGAGGCTTTAATTCATATGCCCATTTGGTTAAAAATGTAGCATTACCAGTAGCTAGTCCATGCATAAGTAGTGGCGGGAGACTAAATTGATAAACCATTTGTGCTTCGTCGCCTTGACCAAAATAGCTAACATTTTCTGCATGTGGTACATTAGTTTCGGTCAGAAGAATTGTTTGTGGCGCAATTATTTCTAATATGTCGCGAAGTAGACAAACGATTTCGTGCGTTTCTGGTTCGTGTATAGACTTGCCACTTATATTTTTCCATAAAAACGCAACTGCATCTAGTCTTACGATACGCATGCCTTTTGAAATATAGAGCATAAGGATATCGATAAATTCAAATAAGACTTCAGGATTTTTCCAATTTAGGTCGATCTGATCAGATGAAAAGGTTGTCCATACATGTGATTCACCACTTCTCGTTCTGGTCTTGGTAAGTAAAGGGCTCGTTCTTGGTCTTACGACAAGTGAGTAATCCAGTTTTGGATTGGCTTCTATGAAATAGTGCCGAGCAGGTTCTATCCCAGCAATATAATCACTGAACCATGAACTCTCGGATGAACAATGATTTAAAACTAAATCAAACATTAAATTAAAATCTCCACCAAGTTGTTCAATGTCTTCCCAGTCACCTGAATCAACGTCAACTTTACGATAATCTATGACTGAAAAACCATCATCTGAAGACCAAGGGCAAAATGGAAGAAGGTGTACTGTACGTATAGCTCCTTTGAGGTGTTGATTGGCAAACGAGTGAAGCGCACTTAATGGTTTACCGATAGATTCATCTATTAATGAATCTGCATAGCTAATCAAAATAGTATCGTGTTCATCCCAAATACTCGATGAAGGAATCGTCACCTCTTCAAGTCCATATCGACCTATCATCATACAAAATCGTTCGATTAATTGCTCTGAACGCCCTCCATAAAGATGGATTAAATGACGTCGCACACGTTGTAGTTGTTCTCTTGAAACCGATCTAATCATATTAGTTATTCACTCCTTTATTTCGTTTAGGTATTAATTCTTCTGGAGCGTCTCCGGTTAGTTGAGCAATATGTTGCCGCAATAAACGTCGCAAGACAGTATAGCTGTAGTATTTCTTAGCTACCGCATAGTTGTGCTCTACTATAGATTCTTTATACGATGGTTCATCAACTATACGCCTTACGAGTTTTACTAGCTGCGGAGTAATGAATCCGTCCATTTCTAATAATTTAAAGCCCTTTGGCTCAATGTCTTGGACGTATATTGAATAGCGATTAATGATAACTGGCACGCGAAAATATATTGCTTCAAGAAGGGCATTTCCGAAACCTTCATAAGTACTAGGATAAGTCATTAAATCTGCATGTTGGTATATATCCCATAGAGTATATACCTTTTTGCCGTCATGGTCGATTTGTCTAGCCTCGCCAATACGCGCTGCAAAAAAACGTAAGTCCACTCCCTCCTGCTCCGCTAATTCCATTAGCTGAAATTTATAATCTAAACCTTCATCACCAGCATCATGAGATATTACCAATTTAAATCGATCATCATTAAGCATACCTACTAGCTTTATTGCATGCTCAATTCCTTTTCTTGGTACTATACGAGTTGGTTGTAAGATAAGAATATCATCATTTTTGATGCCGATTTCCTTACGGATGTCAGTTGTGTAAGAATCTACAGATTGATTTGGGGGGTTATCGAAATCAAAAACATTGGGCATCAATGAAGCAGTAACTCCCTTACGTAGCCCTAATTGTTCAATAGCCGCTTGATTAATACATATGTGGTGTAAGTTTGGTAAGCTCGGTGGAAACGCCATATCTATATAATCCTTAACTGCTCCAACTGAAAATCGAGAGCGTTCCCAGTAAAAGTCGTGTTGATGCGCAATTGCTGGCATTTGTGTCTCAGCCAAGAATTCTGTTACAGCTATACCGAGTGGTACATGCATAGGAATTGCTAGTACATTTTGAGGAACTAGTATATCAATATTATGTAGGTCCACAAAAGCGTATAAGGTCTGTTTCAAATATTTAGCTAGAGCATGAATGCGATCGGTTACTTTAGGATCACGTAGCGTATGCCCCCAAATCCTTTCATTGATCCATACATTTTCAGAATGACCAAAATAGGCTTCTGGAATACAGAAGCTGCAAGCCGTATCGCGATCATTTCGTCCGCTATACCAATAACTTACGTGTGCGTCGTCCCAAAGTACTTCCGCCCATTTAGCACTTTCCAGCGAAACGCCATCTGAACCAGCAAAACGAGTAGAAATAAAGCCAATGTTTTTGGACATGCTATAAATATTATGGTACTATAAAGTTATAATCAAAACTATGTATAGCTATCATCATGCCAACCCTTTTGGTTGTTTAAAGTAGTAATTAATCTACTCTATTTAATTACATTATAAACTTACTTAGTATTAATGCCATTATTTAACCAACACTTTGATAGTTCTGATAGTCTTTCTCTAGGAAAAACGTTCTCTACTTTATTTTTAAGATCACGAACGATAATATTATTACTGGAGAGATCATCAGTTTCGTAAATGAGCGCAATCTTGGCACCGACACGATTAGCCTCTTTAAGTTGTTTGCTTATTGAACTAAGCTTTAACGGATATTCTACGCTATATCCTAAATTTCGGAGCTTCGTAGTATCTTTAAGGGCTACTTTGCAAGCATCACTAGTACCGATAATAATAATGAACTCAGGCGACTTGACGCATATATCATTTAATAATTTTCGACNATCTAATAAATTTGACAGCGTAACATCACCCATCGCAAATCCAGTCGCTGGAATTTCCTGTCCACCAAGCTTTTCTACTAGCGAGTCATAACGTCCTCCACCCGCGAGCGCCCTGCCCTGATCACCGGACTCAAATGCCTCAAAAACGAAACCCGTGTAATAAGCTAAACCACGCACAATGCTTAAGTCAATTTGCAAGCTATTAACTGCACAAGAACTGCTTATAATAGATAATAAATCGTTCCAGTGATTGATACGAAGCTTAGCTTCTTCAGTGCGTTTTGGGTCAAGTGTTAAGTTTAGAAGTAGTTCACTTAATGATGCAAAATCGCGTATTTTCATGGTATTATCAATTATGGTCATAAGGTACTCCGCTTCTTTATTGAGAACCTTACTCAATTGTTCAATACTATGGCTTCGATCGGTTCGCTCCATCTTGTCAATAATCCCAAGAACTGAAATAGCATCCACATCATAAATACCCTCAGATGCCAGTATTAATAGCCATATGTCTCGGTCACTTAACCTAATAGTAAAGTCACTATCTCTTAGACCAAAAGCTTTCAGGGTGTAAGCCAATAGCGAAATTAGTTCTGCATCTGCCGCAGGTCCGGATTCACCAAAAATATCTGCATTAAGTTGATAAAATGATCGAAGCCTTCCCTTCTGAGGACGTTCGTACCTAAAGTTTTCTCCTATATTAAACCACTTTATAGGACGTTTGAGGCTGTTAGCTTTAGCGCCAATCATTCTAGCTAATGATGGAGTTAATTCCGGACGTAATGCCACAGCACGATCCCCTCGATCCTGAAAGTTAAACAATTGTCCGATAATTTCACTACCAGATTTTTCAATATAAAGGTCTAATGGTTCAAGAATAGGGGCATCGTATTCGAGGAAGTTAAAACTTTGTGCAGACTTGCGCCATGTATCAAATATATGCAGTTTGAGAGTGCACAGTTCTGGATAAAAATCACGAAAACCCGGAAGAGAAGTAAACTGCATGGAAGGATGACTTATGCTATACCAGTAAGCTAATGTATCTTATGGCTGCGATAAGTTGGTAAAATTTCATTCTAGATATTAGAGCGAGTCTATATCTATCTGCTTTAACTGTGCCTTTAACTCTTTTCCTGCTTTAAATTTTATTACTGCTCGTGTGGGAATTAATACATCAGTTTCTGGCTTATTCGGATTACGGCCAATGCGAGATTTACGTACTTGAACTTCAAATACACCAAAATTTCTTAGTTCAACATTCCGACCTTCGGTAAGTGCGGCAGAAATGGCATCTAGTGTTAACTGCACTGTAGCACGTACATCTTTTTGCGGAAAGTCTGTCTTATCGTAAATGTCTAGTACGATATCACGTTTAGTAAGGTTATTGGACATGCGCTGATATATAATTGTCGTTGGTGCTTGCTGTGTTCTACATGTATATTTGATTAGCTACTTTATTGATAATTCTATACAGAAATTNCTGTCAAACGTGAAAAACAATAGTCGCAAAAATAATGGGTAAATTTTCTNAATTTTAGATTCGTTTCTGCATTATTACAGAAGTTAGTTCCTTTTTGATTAAGTGGGTTTATACACTATTTATATATGTTTATAGTACATAATTATTCCTGTTTTAAAATCTAACCTAGTATATTCTATTAACTACTATTGATATTATGATTTTAGAAGTAAAACGTTTTTCTGCTGATTTTGAGGCTAAGTACGGTTATTGCCTAGATTTCATGCCACACGCGGTGTCAGCACTAGTTTCTGAATCGCAAAAAAGCGGACAAACTATTCAAGAGATTTGTGTTAATAAATTTCACAATTTCGAGGTAGGATTAAATAAAATAAATCAAAATACTGGGCAGACAGTATTTAAAGTTGGTAAGTTAGCCATCGATAGCCCCGAAGAGGAGCTTATTAATTGGGTGGCTAGGAGTTCCCATATTGCGTCATTTTATGAAAAGTAATCACTCTTGGATACTAATTTTGTAAATAACATAATTACTGTCATTTAATTAGTTTATTACTTCTATTTTTTATTATGCCTAAAGGTATTGCAGTAAGTAAGATGTTTGCAGGTATTTCGAGTAGATATGATCTTGCTAATCATTTGTTGAGTGGTGGTATTGATTATTATTGGAGAAGTGTACTTATTAATCGAGTGCAAGAGTATAGTCCGCAAAATGTAGTTGATCTAGCCACCGGCAGCGGAGATGTAGCATTCAAGCTACATCAACAGTTGGGTAGCAGTTGCATGATAGAAGCAATGGATTTTTGCGAGCCGATGTTGGAGGTAGCAAGACGCAAAAAGGTAGCTAAAAAAATTGGATCCAATTTAGCATTTACTTACGGAGACTGTATGAATTTGCCGCTTGCGGATGCGAGTGTTGATGCTGTTACAGTATCTTTTGGTGTAAGAAATTTTGAAGACCGGCAGCGTGGATTGCGTGAAATCAATCGAATATTAATTCCGGAAGGTAAATTATTTATTTTAGAATTCTCTCAGCCAGATATTTGGTTTCGACCAATCTATTACACTTATCTAAAGTATATACTACCATTAGTTGCCTCTTTAGCCACTGGTAAAAAGGATGCATATGATTATTTAGCGGGTACTATCGAAAGTTTTCCGACTAGGTCGGAGCTGTCTGCGCAAATATTGCAGTCTGGATTTGAGCACGTTGAGTCAAGCGGACACACTTTTTCTATTGTAGCAATCCATACTGCTACAAAGTAAGAATACAGCTTAACTATAATTCAGGTTATTAATAGCCGTGTTTTTGCAATACTTGTTGCAATTGAGTTTGAAATTCCTGCAAATCTTCTGGATTAGGCCTATATTCTGGATCATCGCCAGGAACTAGCCCTAGTTGTCCTGCAGCGCTTAACTGCCAAGACATTTGTTTACCATCACTAAAATTAACCGTACCGCAAACTAGAGATCCTGGCGGAGTTACAGGGTCAACGTTCACCTGAACACTACAAACTAATTCAGGTTCTTCTATTGCATCAATAGCTTCAACTGGCTCCTCATTGACTGCGTTTTCCTTTTCAATTTGGCAAGCTTCAACTGGCTCCACATTGCCTGCGTTTTCCTCTTCAATTTGGCTAACCTCATCTGGCTCAGAGTATACTAAATTTAAATCATCAACAAGAAAGCGTACATCCATGTAAGTAAGAGACAGCTCCATTTCTTCTCGGAGTCTACGTTGAATAATTGCTATGGTCTCCCCTTTTTTGACCCACTCTGCTATCGTTGATTTTTGTAATTCTGTAATATCCATTTATCTGTATAAGTAAAATTACTTAATAAACACAATTATTTCGCTCAGATAGACTATTCACAAAAAGGTGAATTAAAACATATAGTACTAGCTGCGGTTATGAGAGAGTTGGTTAATCAAGTAGTCGACCGCTCGCTTAATTGTATTATCTTGATCCATCATGTTTTCCACTTGTTTACAGGCATGAATAACTGTGCCATGATCGCGACCGCCATAAGCATCCCCTATTAACTTTAAAGGGTCACTTGTTAAGGTGCGACTTATGTACATTGCTACTTGTCTTGGAAATACTATCTGGCTTGTACGACGACGACCAATTAACTCACTGACGCGGATCTGATAATAGTCAGCTACTTTTTTCTGTATTTGCTCCACAGTTACTATGCTAGCTGCTTCTTCATGCAATAAATCGCTTATTAATCGTTCAACAGATTCTAAATCTAGTTCTCTGTTTATTAAGTTCTTATAGCTCGCTATTCGCGTTAATGCACCCTCCATTCTGCGTACATTTCGTGACACTCTTTCTGCTAAAAATTCTAATATTTCATCACTCATTGTAAGTTCTGCCGCTGCCGCTTTTTTACGTAATATTGCAACTCTAGTTTCAAAATCAGGAGGCTGTATGTCTGTTACTAAACCCCATTGAAAACGTGAAATTAGACGATTTTCTAAGCGCTCTATTTCATTGGCAGGGCGATCACTAGCTAGAAATATCTGCCGGCCAGATTCAAATAGATCATTAAAAGTGTGGAAAAATTCTTCCTGCGTACTCTCTTTGCCAGAAAGAAAATGTATATCATCTACTAGTAATGCATCTACAGTGCGATAGTACTTACGAAATTTTGCTAACTTATTTTCTCTTATAGCATGAATAAATTCATTAGTAAATTTCTCGGTCGATACATAGGCAATTCTAGCATCAGGGTTATTGATTAGCATTTGGTGGGCAACTGCATGCATCAAATGAGTTTTTCCAAGTCCCGTTTCACCATAAACAAATAATGGATTGTATGCACGACCTGGTGCATTAGCTACTGCAATACTCGCTGCGTGTGCCAACTGATTTCCTGAACCAATCACGAAATTTTGGAAAGTATTACGTGGATTAATAAATATGCGGTTATGGGTCTTGCCAGCTATACCAGTGTTATTTCTATCTACATCTCTTCCATTAGCAGAAACCGACTGATTAGAAGTTTTATATTCATCTAACCTGTTATTAGAAGTTTCAGTACTGTTGTTAGCTTCTGATTGTACAGTTACTGTTATAGTTTTGCCCGCGTGTGCACGGGCTTGTTGAGTAATTACATCTAAATAATTGCTCTCAATCCAAATTGCATTAAATTCATTTGGTGCTTGAAGAACTAGCTTTTCATTAGATTGCTCAATACAGCTTAGTTCCTGAAACCACATACTATAAAGGTCTTCGGGGAAAAGTAACTTTAGTTCGCGAGTTATCCCATCCCATAGATTGTGGCTTGTAAACGTGTTAGGCATATTAAGAATTAGAATGATTAAATTATTAACAACTAGAGAAACAAATTTGTAACATTTAATGAAAAATGGGAGAAAGTGAATAGATTGAGTAAGTTATGGTACATTATTGTAGCACTAATCTAAAATTACCCTTACTTTTTGTGCCATAAATTGTTGTTAATTAATTATTTAAGTAATTTGTAGTGTACTTGCATATTTAGAATTTATATAGCGCGCATTGATAAAAAAATATAAAAAATAAAATAGTTAAAGTGAACTTTATAAAAAGTGCATGCTAATTGGTCTTTGCAAGTTCAACTTCTACACAAGTTATTAACATTTTATAATTGTAAAGATTTTACACTATATTTGCGACTTTCTATCTATTAGTTATTGTTTTATTAGTATCTGTTTTAAAGCTATTTCTGTAATTAATATTACAGTTAGGAAAACCATAAATATAATCTATTAACTACTCTATAGCTGTGTAGATTATTTTTGTTTTTTTGTCATATATTCAATAAGTCTATCGTTAAATTCATTTGCTGAGTCATGACCCATGATTTTAAGAGCATGCACCATAGCTGCAACTTCTGCTAAACGAGCCATATCACGACCAGGGCGAACAGGTATTTCCATCATTGGTACTTTGATGTCCAATATGTTCATGAAGCTCTCTTCTAAGCCTGTTCGTTCTTCATGCATACCTGATGTCCAAGCTTTAAAGTTTATTACCATGTCTATCCTTTTATTTAAACGAAGCGAGCGGACACCAAATAGATCCACAATATTAATAATACCAAGTCCTCGGCACTCCATAAAACCTCGACTTAATTCGGAAGATGTACCGATTAGCTCGCGATCGCTCAAAAGCTTAACATGTGTCAAATCATCTGCTACTAAACTATGGCCGCGCTCAATAAGAGCTAACGCACACTCACTTTTACCCACTCCACTTTCGCCACAAATCATAGTTCCAACTCCACGTATATCTAACAGTGTACCATGAATTTTGGTGCTTGGGGCAAACTGTTCTTCTAGTAGTAGAGTTGCTTCAGTAGTTAATATTTTGGACTTTAGGGATGAACGAATAAGAGGTATGCAATACTTATCAGCTAATTGAAGCATAGTTTTTGAAGGTGCCAAATTTCGAGAAATTAAAATACAAGGAACCTTACGTTTCATAATATCTGTCAAAACCGATACTTCACGGTCTTCATTTAAATCACGCAAATAACCCATTTCACCGGCTCCGAAAAGTTGAATTCTTTTAGCTGCAAAGTAGTTAAAGTAACCGGTTATAGCCAAAGCTGGGCGGTTCAAACTTCGTTCCCTTATAGTTTTATTCATCCCATCCTTACCGGCAACCAGTTCCAATTTTAAAGGATCTTTAAATGATTTATAAAAATCTATAACAGGTACTGCTTCAATAAATCTCGGAGGATTATTTTGCTTAGACATAGTTTCTTTGGTTCAAAGATTAAAATTATTTCCAAGGTAAAATTCACGACTTTTTTGATCGTTAATTAAAAATTCACTAGTACCACTGCTCAAAATAGATCCCTCATGCAGTAAATATGCTCGATCAACAATGCGTAATGTTTCCCTGACATTATGATCGGTAATTAGAACACCTATTCCTTTCTTTTTTAATTGAATGATTATGTTTTGGACATCGCTTACGCTTATTGGATCAACGCCACTGAATGGTTCGTCCATTAATAGGAACTTAGGTTTTGCTATAAGCGCTCGAGAAATTTCTAAACGCCGCCTCTCGCCACCACTTAAAGTATATGCTTTTTGGTTAGCTAAGTGTTCCAATCCTAGTTCATTCAGATGCTCTTCTACGCATGCATTTCTCTGTGATTTACTGAGTGAAAGAGTTTCTGCAACAGCTCTAATATTTTGTTCAACTGTCATCTTCCTGAAAATGGAAGGTTCTTGAGGTAAATAAGCTATTCCCATGCGAGCACGTTTGTGCATGGGAAACTTGTTTAGGCTATTCTCATTTAAATACACGGCTCCACTGGTAGGCACTATTAATCCAACGATCATATAGAATGTGGTAGTTTTACCTGCTCCATTAGGGCCAAGGAGACCAACAACTTCTGCGGCATTAATACTGATGTTGACATCGTTGACTACAGTTCGCTTTCCGTATGCACGAACTAAGCTTTTTGTACTAATTTCATCAAGTGCGTCTATTTCTGACATACTCACATACAAAGGAGTGCCGTAGTATATCGCAACCCTATCCTTATATATTTGTTACTTACCAAGTTCTGGTAAAGTAACTTTAGCCCGTTGACCATCACCAGCTTCAACTTGTGCCCTACTCTCTCCTTGATTTATAACAATACGGTGGCCTGAGGCAGTACCACTATGATCTGTAACTGATGCATCTCCCTCTAATTCGATACGTCCATCATTCGGCAAAATTAGCGCAGAATCAGCGGTTGCAATTCGATCAAGCTGTTGAATTTTAACACTTTCGTCTGCTTTGATCTTTGTAATGTTAGTATTTTGTTTTTCTAAGTTATTGTTTTTTACCTTTTGATTAGTTGTAGTTACTTCTAATCGTTCGCAGTCTGCGATTAAATTAGTACCTGTAACATTTACCATATCCTTGCATACAAAAAGTGTATGATCAAACTGGTCTATTATATGAAGTTGCATGCATTTAACGATAGTCTTCTCTAATTTTAATTCTCGTGTATTAGTAGTGTCATCTGACGGATCAATTTCGACTTTTCCTAAATCTCGTATTGCGGGCAGTTCAACTATTGCATTTTTGTTATCTTCACTACTACCGAAAACATAGGATTCACTTTTGAGTAACTCCATACGATAACCAGATACTGATGATTCTCCTAATAAAATTTGTGGATTACCTAATAGCTCTGCACGCCCCTTTAGTGGATAGATAAGCGCACTCTGGCAGGTAACATTTTTCCCATTCCTGTTAATGTTAACGTCTGTCTCTGCAGAGATATTTTCAATTTTACCAACTTGTATAGGCTGTTTTAAAGTGTCTTTTTGAGTACTATCTTTGTAAGCACTAACAGTTATTTTTTTTGCTTTCATTTGTAGATCTCCAGAAAATACTTCAGCTTTATCAGTGAACATGAAAAGATTTTTATTATTATTTTCCTGTATTAATATTTTATAGGCTAGCACTATTGTATCTGTACTTAAGGAGGTACTTTTTTCTATTCCGAGTCCTCCTGTCTCATAAAGCAACATTTGTGCTCGTCCGTTTTCGTCAGAGCCTAAGAGTTCAATTGCACCTGATTGAGCGCGAATTGCTTCTCCGCTTAAATAAACTCCTTTGAGTTCTATTTCAGGTTTACCCCCAAAGTGAGCTAGTTCTTTTAAGGGGAAGAAGTCTGCGGCTTCAGCACGAATTATGCGGTCTGAATGATTAATAACGACGCCACCACGAGCGCGAATTTCCTTTAGAGAATTAATCTTAACTTTAACCGGAGAGCTAATCGAATTGGGTAAATTGATCGGCAGCCTAGCTTTAGCTTGTAATGCATCTGCAGACAACAAAATAGCAGGAGAGTCAATTTTTACATCTTCAAGAAAATTAAAGTGGTGCGCATTCGCTACTGTTCTTAGATTCAATTGTTGACTGGTAATGATTGTTATTTGCTCCTCTTTATTTTCCGTTGAATTTCCGGTGATACTCTCGGCAAATGTTTCTTTAAATTTAACACGAGTATTATTTAAAACGGAGATCTCTTTAGTTGTGCCATCCCATGTCCAGCCATCACCGGTAATATGAAAGTTTCCTCCAATTATAGTTATTGATTCCTCTGACTGTGCCTTATTTTCGTTTAAACGAAGCACTGCAAAAGGACTATCTAATGACAAATCAAGATCCATATCCTTGTTTCCTGTATAGATTCGCATTCCCATTTGTTTCACGCGAATCTTGTTCGATTCGTCATAAATTCCTTCTTCGCCCTTAAGTACCCACTGCGTATAACCGTTTTCTCCGAAGTGAGGAAAACGAAAGTTCTTTATAGGTGCTGAAGGTATAAAGTTATCCAATTTGGCCAGCATATGTGGAGCAACTACCAGTAGCTGTAAAAACAATAGGTGTACTCGTAATAACATATTACTAAATAGAATCTAAGATGAGTAGAAGATTCTAATTAACGCGAATTACTACGTTGAATCCTAGCAGTTCTCATCTTTAGGCAAAGTAACTTTAATATGCAGTTCTTTAAGCTGTTTAGTTGTAGCAGTTCCTGGACTAGCTGTCATCATCTCTTGAGCACGCTGATTCTTAGGAAAAGCAATAACATCTCTAATGCTACTTCGTTGAGCAAGTGTAGTAACCATACGATCTAGACCAAAAGCGATTCCACCATGTGGGGGAGCGCCATATTCAAATGCCTTTAACATATAACCAAATCTGCTTTCTACTACTTGTGGATCAATTTGAAGTACATCTTCAAAAACCTTTTTTTGTAGACTGGGTTGATGAATACGTATGGATCCACCTCCTAATTCAACTCCATTAAGAACAAGGTCGTAATGTTGTCCACGAACTTTTTTAGGATCAGAATCAAGCAGTGGAATATCTTCTTCTACTGGCGCCGTAAATGGATGGTGTGATGCAGCATAACGCCCTAAGTCTTCATCGTATAGCATAAGCGGAAACTCTATTACCCAAAGGAATTTGTAATCGTATGGATTAATGTTCAATTTACCGCGTTGTACTAGAAGCTGTGAAGCTTCCAAACGAACTCTACCTAAAATAGTGCATGCTCGTTCCCATTTAGTTGCTGCAAAAAATACTATATCACCATCCTCAACGTTCAATCGATCCTTTAAGGCAGCTATTTCTTTTACAGAAAAGAACTTTAAAATGGGAGACTTCAACTCATCTCCAATCGACTTAATAAATGCTAATCCCTTTGCTCCTAGACTCTTTGCAACATCCTCTAGGTTACGTAATTCACCTTGAGTTATATCAGCTAAGCCCTTTACGTTAATTGCTTTAACGGCTCCACCAGAAGCAACTGCACTAGAGAATACTTTGAATGAAGATTCTTTAAATATTTCGTCGCAATCCTGTAATTCCATTTCGAAGCGCATATCTGGCTTATCAACACCAAAACGATCCATAGCCTCATGATAGCTAATGCGCTGAAAAGGAGTATCTATATTTACTTTTAAAACATCCTTCCATACGCGCTGCATGAGGCCTTCAACAAGTGCATACATTTCTTCTCGATCAACAAATGATAGTTCAATATCTAATTGAGTAAATTCTGGTTGGCGATCGGAGCGTAAATCCTCATCACGAAAACATCGTGCAAGTTGGTAATATCGCTCAACACCGCCAACCATTAGCATTTGCTTATACTGTTGTGGAGACTGTGGAAGTGCATAGAATGTACCTGGGTTCATGCGACTGGGGACTAAAAATTCACGCGCTCCTTCTGGTGTGCTTTTAAATAACATTGGAGTTTCTACCTCAATAAAAGTATTTTCATCCATATAGCTTCGTATAGCTTTACAAGTGTTGTGGCGTAATTTCAATATATCAGTATTGGAGCTTCTGCGCAGATCTAGATAACGATAAGTCATACGCAAATCTTCGCTTGTTTTATCAGCAGAGTCATCCATAGGGAAAGGAGGCGTTTTCGATATATTATGGATTTTTATAGAATTTGCATGAACTTCTATTTCACCTGTTGCTAGATTAGTATTGACCGCTTCAGCTATACGAACCTGCACCTTACCTGTAATTGAAATAACTGACTCAGGCTTTATCTGAGCAAACTTGTTTCCTAGCGACGCATTATTCGGGTCGAAAACAATTTGAGTGAGTCCCTCACGATCTCGTAGGTCAACAAAGAGAATACCGCCGTGGTCACGCACTGAATCCACCCAACCTGAAAGATTGACTGTGGATCCTGAGTCGGAGGCACGAAGTTGAGAACAGTGATGCGTGCGATTCATAATATCACGCGAGACAAAACAGCTTCGACGGTCAAAACAAGCTAGAAAGTTAAATTAAAAATAGATCAATGTTAATTCTTTAATAATTTGTACGTAGTATACGACAGATATTTGAGTACATAACAGTGTTGGATGTTCGGCTATATAAGAAACTGCACAACAACTGGGATTTTGATCACAATAATTATAGCTCTAATTAATCGAAGTGCGTTTCGTTATACTTGAACTCAATATTTGTCATGGGAATTTACCCAAAATTTATTAATTCATGCATAATTTTTTCACGTATTTCAGCAATCTTTAATTCTATACTTACAGCCACTTTATTGGAGCTTGTAGCTACACTACTACTGGATTGGCTATACTTTTTGAGTGCTCTTAATTCGGCTTTTAATTTCTCATGCTTTTGTATTAATTCAACTAAATCTGGTGGAGCTCGGCTTAAAAGCTTCGGTAACATTGTATTCAGTGTTTTACTTCCATGATCCGAGGCGCGAAGATAATTATACGTAATTAGAGAGGTCGCCTCAGGCTCCTCCATCCAATCTAGTATATTGAGTATAGTCCTCGGGCTGTATGTTTTATCTACCATTTTCTTTAGGAAGTTAAACCCTGCTTTGCGTTCACCTAAACGTATCAATGCCCACGCCACGTAACTAAGTATTACTTCCGATTCAGAATCATCATTTAATTTACAAAGCAATGTAGATTTGATTGCATCGTTTATTACTATTCCATCAGTAAATGTAAGGTTAAGAATTCCTAAAGTTGACCAATATCGGGTACCTAGATATTCATCAAATAATCCTACCTTAAATTCGCCTACATTTTGTGGATCATTCTCTAGACTTAAATCAGCAATATTAATATATTTTTCTAGGGGATATAAATCTGCATCTCTCACAAAGTCATAAACTGTCATATTATGCTCAGTTACCAAACGATTCATATCATCTTCTGGAACAAAACCACTATCATATATTGTTAGTTGCCATTTACGCAAAGCTTCTTGCAGTTCTAATAGCTTGGGATGAAGCAATGAATTATTTGCAAGGTTTATAACATTATCGTAGTCATTATTATATTCGTATAACTCGTTAATATCTCGAGTCTTTTTAAAGAATCGACCATTTAAATTATTCGTTTTTCCTTTTTTATGATAGGCTTGCCAAGCTCGCAAAGAGGATTGACGTTGGGTATAAGCGACCACCTGGCTATTAGGAACAAATGGCATGTAGTTTTTTATATAAAGCCATTTTGAATCTCGTACAGAACGTGCCATGTCATAACGATTATCCATACGTTGACGAAAGGAGTATACGTACCGTTGATTAAGTATTTGGTCTTTGTCGAAAAAATTAATGCCTTGCATTTGCGCTAACAAATCAGGTCTTGCTCCAGCCACACTTAGCCAAGTTTTAGGGAAATCAACAAAACTAACTAATGCGTCTATTGTTGTACCAATTTTTTGTTTTGGGTAATATTTTTTATAAGCTTCAGGGATTCGGATGATAAGCGGACAGTGAGTACCGCTGTTATACAAAAAGCGCTTTGATCGAGGTAAAACTCCAGCATGGTCAGAAGAATAAATTACTATTGTATCATCTGATAAATCATTTTGCTCTAGTTCCTTAAGCCAAGTTGCCACGGCAGAATCCATCTTTTTCAAGCAAGTATTATATTTATCATAAACATATCGCATCTCAGGAATATTAGGATGATAAGATGCTAGATTTAAAGCATCTGGTGGAATATTTTCGTTCATGTTGTAATCACCAAAAGTACGACTTTCGTGAGTCAAATGAGAATTTATCACATGAAAGAAAGGTTGGTTAGCCTTAAGTTTATTCCATTTAAGATTACTCGGATCGTTCCACATTTCGTCAGCTCTCTTTGACTCCATATTATAGTCGGTTTTCGCATCATTTCCCTTGCTTACATAGTAACCGAGTTCCCTTAGCAATTCAGGGTAAAAACGAATGCTATCTGGAATCTTGATGCTGCTTCGCATATTTTGAGTACCTGCCGATACTGCATTAATACCAGTTATCCAAGTAAAACGCTGCGGCGCACAGACGCCAACTGAAGCAAAGCATTTAGTATATCTAAATCCCTCTCTAGCTAGCTTATCTAATGTGGGAGTAGGTAGAACAGGATTACCATAACACCCAAGCCAACGAGCGCCATTATCTTCACTTACAATCCATAAGATATTCGGACGATCTTTAGCTGCTAGACTAATGAATAAGCAAAATAAACTAGCTGCTTTAGCTACATATTTATAAAACATACTGACTAAATTATACAACTAACAAACGCATCTATAAGTCATGAAGAACCCATTAGTTCACGTACATTTTTGCCAATGTGTGGATCATTTATGATGGGCAAAAAATGAATTTTCATTCTTTTTTTAGCGTAATTATTCGACTCCTCTAAGCTGTGT
>JAKVCN010000009.1:103569-107179 GCA_022448585.1 Puniceicoccaceae bacterium
TTATCTACTGCAGGAAGTTGCAGTTGTGAAATGGCATACACGAGAGAAGGCTTTTCGTTCTCTTGATAGGCAGCGTAGAGCCTTTGAAAACTACGTTCTTTTCCAATTACACCGAGAGTATAAATAGTCTGATTGTGAACATCGTTTAAGGAATTATTAAATAACATTAGCACCTCGTTCTCATACTGGTATAGCTTTAGATCATGTATCGCTCCGAGTATGGTCATCTGATCTGACTGAGGCGCTCTTGGAAGATAACTTACAAGGCAATTTTTTTGATTCGAAGTACCCTCTTCCATTAGATGCCTGATAAAGCGCTGCTTGTCTGGCTCTTTGGTAATATTTGCTATTGTATCTAATAGTTGATCATTACTTAGTAGTACTTTGTCAGATAACTGAGTGTGGTACTTTCTTTCTTCTCGAAGAGCATTCTCTCTAAGTTTGCTGACTGCTCGATTAGCAGCATTAGCCAAGGCAACATTTTGACTAGTTGTATACAGTAAAATACTTTCCTCAATATTGGGATTAGATATCTTTACTAAACTTGCGATAATACCAATTTTTAAAGGATCTTTCACCCGTGATAGCGCGCCTAAAAGAGCCTTCTCTGCTAATGTACTGTCACAATGTTTTTCAAGGCAACTGCGAGCATGTATTGCTAATCGATCATCATTTAAATATTTTGTTACTACTGGAATGACTTCTTCGCTACCTATGCGAGATAACATACGCAAAGAATACTCTTTTGAATCCTTTGTAGAATTTATATCATTAAGAATGGAGATAAATCGTTTCTCAATGATGATCATTTCTTCGGGTGAAGCCTGAATAATTAGATCGTGAATAGTCTGCGGGACATACTCTGCCTCATCATCCATCGTATAAATGGCTAGCTCATTCCATGCGTCTGCGAAAATACCTAAAATGACACTAAAATATAATACTATTAGAAATGTGTATTTCATGCAGTGCAAAGATAATTAAATTTGCCATGGACCACGACGAGCACGATCCACTAATGTACTGGCCTCTGGATCATTTATGAAATCTTCTTTAGTAGGATCCCAACTTAAAGACCTATTTAGTTTTAGCGCAATATTTCCTAAATGGCATAATGATGCAGTTCTATGTGCCCACTCTACATCACGGAAAGGTGTTTGCCTAGTTTTGACGCAGTGTATGAAATCTTCTACCAATGTCTTGGTACCAGATGCATACCAACGTAAATCATGTGGTACTTTAGCACTTTCCCTTTTTGCATAATTAATCTCTCCACCTTCACATCGGTAGTTGAAGTGACCACGGACGTTTATTACCTGGCCTGTAGAGAATCGAAATTGCATCGCTCGTCCTTCGGTAGGTGGAATAATTTCACAAGGTCCTGTATGGTCGAGTTTCATTCCATGAAGTAACCCTCCAAATTTGTGGCCACCCCAATCAGTCATTCTTCCACCAGAGTAATCTTCCCAACTTCTCCAACCCTTTTTTCCAATAATATCGTAATCAGCGGAGATGCGGCACTCATGGTAGGGTGCCCAAGGAGCCGGACCTAACCAAAAGTCCCAGTTTAAACCTTTTGGTATTGGTTGACTACCGAGATGACATTGAAAAGGAGGTGTGCCAGGATCAGCATTACCTTCAAGAATTTTGCCGTATTCTCCACTATTAGCTTTGCAAGCCATCGCTCCGTAATCTTCTAAAACTCTTTGACTACCACCTGCGGCTATACGTCTATATTTCCTAGCAGCGTCTACAATTTTACGACCCTCACCTATTGTTAAGGTGAGTGGTTTTTCGCACATAACATCCTTTCCAGCTTTGCAAGCATCAATGATCATTTGTGCGTGCCAGTGATCTGGAGGTGCGCAAAAAACCATATCAATATCACTTCGCGCAAGTATCTCACGGTAATCTTCATAAGCCGAACAATCCGAATTTCCATAATGTGCATTTACTCGCCGTTGAACAAAATCCATTTGTTGCTTCCGGACATCATTAACAGCTACAACTTGAATACCCTTATTTGCAAGAAATTCACTGAGCACAGAATTGCCACGTCCACCCATCCCTAAACCAGCCATAACTATGCGATTACTAGCAGCAGGTACACCATTGGCACCAAGAGCATTTGATGTAATAATTTGAGGAAATGCTAAAGATGATATTGTAGCAGATTTTAAAAAGTTCCTACGAGTTATGACTATCTTTTTCATTCAGAATTATTAACTATAGAATCTAAAATTTTGCTGGTAATGGTCGAGCGCTTGGATTGCCGACTACTGCGCTAGGCCTAGAGTCAGCTTCTAAATCTCCTAGCGCAAATTGAATGCCGTTTAAAAAATGTTGTAAGGCCATTTTATTGTAAAACGTCTCTTTGTTGTGCCCTAAGTTTGAGTAAAATACTCTAGATCCACCATATTTTCTTACCCAAGAAACTGCGTAGTCATTGTCTAATCGCTTCATTCCTTCCCTTTTCATATTGGGACCACTTAAGTCTAAACTAAGCAATATTCTTAGTTTATCGCGGGTAAAATGCTCATCATCTTTAAATTGATAGATTTCATCTCTAATTTGATCACCAGTCTTAATATGACTGCATATGGGGTGACTAGGTTCCTCATTATATAGAGTTACTAAAGAGTCACGATACCACGGGTGTCCATCAAAGATACCACCCATCGCCTCTAAGTAATTTGGCCAATTAGCATGACAGTCTGTGGCAGCATGTATTCCTATTAGTCCCTTGTTTCCCTCTAAGTATTCCTCAAAAGCTTCACGTGCTTGACCTTCTGGTATTACATCATCACCAGTCGTACTTAACATGAGTATTGCATCGTATTTACTTAATTGATCTGTTGTAAATATTGATGGGTCTTCTGTAGCAACAACACGATATGCACCTGTTTTTTCACCTAATTTAGTTAATGCACTAATACCAAATGGTATTGACTGATGCCTAAAGCCAAGTGTCCGAGAGTAAATTAGCACTGTGCGCTGCTCTATTGGTGGAGAAACAGTGAGCTCTTGAATGACTTGATTTAGCAAAGATTCATTAACTGACCCCAACAAATGTTTAGAGCATAAGCTTAAACAAACTATAGCGAAAAATAATACTATACGTAACATAAGTGGTAATATAGTTATTTTTCGCAGGTAGGAACAGTAAAAACGTTCACTCTTTTTTCTCTAACAGGCGCTTTCTTCTGTATGCCTCATCTAATCTATTTTCAATGCGATCTGAGTCAGAATTAGATAGATATTGAGCACCACCAAATGCTTGGTTAGCAATTAATATCTTAGACCACTTATCTAGCATCATCATAGTATTAATGACATCTATATCGGACTGACCTAGTATAAATGGTCCATGGTTTTCTAGAAGTATTACCTTAGGCGTTTTATTATGTAGGTTTTTAAATCTGCGAATAGAGTCACGTACTGCATGAGCCAATTTAAAGCCAGGGTCCACATATGGAACTACTGCAAAAGAGCGCCCACAAACTACTATTGCATCAGGAAAAATATGCTTATAGTACGCTTTTGCACCTAATTTACTACATAGTATAGAGAGTACTGATTCAGGGTGTCCATGACCCACCCATTGGCAGTC
>JAKVCN010000090.1 GCA_022448585.1 Puniceicoccaceae bacterium
CCGCGTGATGTAATGCCTGACTAAGCAGTGCTAGATCGACACTCTTATCTTTCAACGGAACCGATTCAATATCACCTAACTTATAAATTAAGTTGGTAAAACCATTCTTCTTTGCTAATTGAGATCCAAAATCTACCATTTTAGGAGCATTATCGATACAGATGACCTGATCGGCTCGCCGCGCAAGCAATTGAGAAATCAAACCCTCTCCAGCACCAAGATCCGCTATTTTTATTTTAGGTGTAAGAAGAAGTAAAAAATTACCGATCGCCTCCCAGTTACGACCTGGGCAATAATTTTTACCGAGACGACCTGCTACAGAATTAAAATATTCTTCTGCCTTACGTTTTCTTTTTTCAAGTATGCGCTTAAGATTGGTAAAATCTTGTGTGATTTGCCGAGTCTGTGCCACCGACTTACAAGCGGTTTGCATAAGGTTGTAATTAGTCGATTCACTCGCATCACTGAGAGTATAAAAAGTTTTTTTTCCATCGCGCCTATCAACTACAAGCCCTCCTTGGCGTAGTAGACTTAAATGAGATGAGATTCGTGACTGACCCATATCTAGAACTTCTTGTAATTCAGCTACCGAAAGCTCTTCACAAGCTAAAACAGATAAAATACGAACCCGCGTAGAATCCGATAGAAGTTTTAAAATATCCCATGAATCTGCCATAATACAAAATAAGCAGAAAGAATACTCTGCGATGACGCAAGACTTCTGATTCGTTCAATTAAAACTAAAAAAATAGTAAATTAATCAAGTAACTCTTTAATTTTCTCAATATTAACCACGGCATTCACTGCAGCCGACTCTTCGAAAAGTTCAGTCAGTAATTCTGCTTTCTTTACCTGTAAATCCAAGACTCTCTCTTCCACTGTATTTGCGGCAATTAATTTAATGCTCGTGACGACTTTTTGTTGCCCAATTCGATGTGCGCGATCGGTAGCTTGTGCCTCAGCGGCAGGATTCCACCATGGGTCGTAGTGTACTACGGTATCAGCCCCGGTAAGATTGAGGCCTGTACCGCCAGCCTTAAGAGAGATAAGAAAGACAGGTATTTTATCATCTGCATTGAAAGTGTCACAGGTATCTTGGCGATTGCGCGACGATCCATCTAAATAACAAAACTGGATTCCTTTTGAATTTAGATGTTCTGATAATAATTTTAAGGCACTAACAAAGCTTGAAAAAACTAATATGCGGCTTCCGTTTTCAATACATTCATGTAAAATTTCATCCATTGCAGTTAGCTTAGACGAATCAGTAGCAAGAAAGCTTTTATCTAATAAACGTGGATCTACACACACCTGACGTAAACGTAATAACTCCTTAAAGGCTGCAAACTGTATTCGTCCTGCATTGTCACCTGACATTTCCATCTCAAAGATTTCTCTACGAGTCCTTTCTAACGTATCTTGATACAATTGTGCCTGTCTTGGACTGAAATCACAGAAAAATGTCTTCTCTATTTTATCCGGCAACTCAGGCGCTACTGCTTTTTTTGAACGTCGTAGAATGTAAGATGCCGCACGTTTTGCCTGCCTCTGACGATGCCATATCCGGTCCTCTTGCGAGCACTTTCCTTCACTCTTTTGCAAGTAACCTGGCATTAAAAAATTAAATAAAGAAAGCAAATCATCTAAAGAATTCTCAACAGGAGTACCAGTAAGTAAAAAGCGACCCTTTGTATGCAAACTGCAGAGTGTCTTCGCATTTTGACTACGCTTATTTTTTATATGCTGTGCCTCATCTCCAATAACTACCGACCAGTCCATCGTGCTCATTAAATCTTCGTCTTGGCGAAGTGTGCCATAAGAAGTAATGACTAGATCAGCATCTTCGAGCACAAACGATTCTTTAGCACGCTTTAAACCATGGTGTTTCAAGACTTCTAATTGAGGGGTAAAACGCGCACATTCTCGAACCCAATTTTCCACTAAACTAGCTGGGCAAACCACTAAAGATGGCGAATTAGAATCGTCACTGGAGTGAATACACTCAATCAATGCTAAAGCTTGCAGGGTCTTTCCTAGTCCCATCTCATCTGCTAATATACCACCTAATTGGTGACGATATAGGTGCCACAACCAAGCAGCGCCTATGCGCTGATACATACGTAGTACAGAATCTAGCTCATCGCGTATTGGCGCAGGATCAAGCGCTGCTATTTGTTTGAGTGCTTGACTGCGCGACTGCCAAGCTTGTGGCGGTTGCCAATTCACACAAACCTCATCTAAGAGTTCTTCGACATCTAACAATTCAGCTCCTTCTAGGCGCTTACTAAAGGACGGTGTAAAAGGACGATCAACTTGTCCGCTAATCGCTTTCTCAACCCCATGAAAACGCTCCATTGATTTGCGTTCCAGCAGTGTAATCTTACCACTACTGGACTCTACATAATTTCTACCCGTAGCAATTGCGCGGCGCATATCCGACTCATTTACATCCTGAGCAAGACTCATATTAAGTCTAAATTGGCCATCCTTGTAATCCGTATGAATCGATACTTCTGAAATATTTAATTCCTTAAGATTTAATTCTAAATGATCTGTAAATACGGCACGCCAGTGCTCTTTCAAATCAAGTAAATTTCCTGCCAAAAAATTTAGAGTCTTACTACGATCCCTCAACCACCACTTACGGTTCGATGGCTCTAAGATAAATCCTGAGGCCTTCAGCAAGTCCCTTAATGGACGAATTGAATCGTCACCTCTCGGCAAACGAATTGCTAAATAGTGAGCAGTTCCGTCTACAACGATACGATCCAAAGGATAATCATTCATGGTTCCATGAGTGGGAACGTTCGGATAATCATTCTTACAATTAGTAAATAAACCGGGAGCTTTTGCCTCTGCTGTACGGCGAGGATTGGGCTTTGATTGTTCACGTATCTTTTTGCGCAGTGAAATCGTACTTTGGATCTTTTTTTTGCTGAAACCTTTAGTCTTTTCTATCGAAAGATATTTTATTTCTTCCTCAACTAGCTCGATTTTATCGTGTACTCCTACAAGTTTTTCGCCATCCCATAAAATTGGCTCCTGGGGGGTTTTTAGCCAGTAAATAGCTGGCTCTGTATGTAATGCGTTCACTAATTGCATAAACTGTAATCGATTTAATTCTAGGCGCGCTGCAAGCCGACCACCACACCACGATTCAATAAGTTGAAGCGCTTGAAGATGACCTTTGCTAAGACAGTAGTGCTCGCTAGAGCAAATTCGATTCAGTGGAATAATATCATGTCCAGTCGCCGCATCTATTTTGAGGGCGATCCCATTGCGCTCGGCAGCCTCCTTAAGATTAGGAGGCAGGAAAATAAGAAGACGTAAACGAGTTCCATTATTATCAAGTACAACTGAATTAAGTACCGGTTCTTTAGTTACTTTAGCTTTTATTTGGCTTACTTCTTTAGTACTTTCTTTGGTAATTGGTTGGATTATATCCGTGCTGCCACTATCACAATGCTTCTCACTATTGGCAGTCAGCATTGCCTGGAATTGTAACGCCGCAGCAACTGCATGTGCACAAATTTTTCCCTTACGACCAAGGAGACAGGAACAGTTGTTTTCCGGGAAAACAGTGGAGCGAAGATTTAGTTCAATATCATAATTATTTGAAAGCCCCTTAACCTTAGCTATCAGGACAGGGCTAACCCAATCCACACTTAGCACGGCGCGGGACTCATACAGCTTTAGTGCCTGACGAAAAACCTGCCCTCCAGCTAATTCTATACAAAAAGCACGGTCAAAAGTAGGAGGAGGCTTATCCATCAATATTATCAGTTAAAGGCCAGAATACTATGGCAACAAATTACGAGCTTCTGGTGATACAGTAGCTGATTTATGAAGCATTCCCATCGCATAATTTGCAACTTACACAAAACTACAAAAAAAGCCCCCGAATACGGGGGCTTTGGTATAAAACAGTCTACATACTTACTTAGTAGCCTCGTCAAGCAAGTCACCAAGATTAGTGAGATCTTCGACAGCAGAAACATTATCAAAAGCTTGGCGTTCTTTGGCTAAATCATCATCGCTATAATTCGCTGCCTTGATAGATAAACCAATACGACGCTCATCCCTATCAATTTTAATGACTCTTGCTTCCACTTCGGCGCCTTCATCAATCACATCTTTGATCGCTTCAATACGCTCTTCGCTGATTTGTGAAATATGAACAAGTCCATCAATATCATTATCTAGTTCTATAAATGCGCCATAGTTAGTAATCTTGGTTGCCTTACCCTTGACCACATCACCTATTTTA
>JAKVCN010000091.1 GCA_022448585.1 Puniceicoccaceae bacterium
GAAGTCGCAGCACACGGCGCAATAATTATTTGCTGCCAACTACCTTTCTTGTGCGAATGAAATTTCGAGATTAAACGCTCTGTATCCTCTAAAATAGCATCTTCTGATTGTAGCGCCCAATCTGATATCAAATCCGATTTAACGTTCATTGAACCACGACTTGCATGAAATCTTACTCCCATCACTGAAGCTGCTTCAAATTGAGCATCCACCATATTTTCTGCCCCTTCAGGAAAGACGTAATGATGATCAACAACTGTAGTAGCACCGCTAAGCATCAATTCAGCAAGCCCCAAGCGCGTGCATAAGTTCAAATCATCCTCACGAAAGCTCTGCCACAGCTTATTCATATGCTTCAACCAAGGTAAAAGCGGCAAGTTATTGCCAGGCGTGTAAGCCCGAGCCATATTTTGGTAAAAATGATGATGGGTATTTACCAAACCAGGGATTAAGATTTTTCCACTACCACTAAGCCTGGAGACATTCTCCGGCAATGACTCTGGATACGCATTAGTCCCTAGCTCTTTTATGAAGCCATCCTCTATCCAGATCCAAGCATCACGAAGCACGCGGCGCTCATGATCCATAGTGACTAAATAGCTTATATCATAAATAAAAAGTGAGGCATTTTTCATAAGTTTATGAGGGTCTTATGAATTAGAATCTGGCCTTAAGCGTAATAGCATCAACAGCAAAGATGATACATTAATACGGCATAGTCTAAGCAGATCGGTAGACCTCTAGCGCGGCTAATGCAGCATCCTCTTCTGGTAATTGAACGCCATGCATTTTAAGTACTGATGTTAACGATGATAATGTTCGTAAGATAGCATCTTTACGAGCGTTATACCCCATTGCCCCTATTCGCCATATTTTCCCATGAAGGGGACCAAAAGAAGTTCCAATCTCTATGCCAAAATCATGAAGCATATCATGGCGAACTGCTTCGGAATTAACCCCATCAGGAATATATACACCAGTTACATTTGTCATTTTAAAATCCTGATTGCCATATAAATTTAATCCAAGAGCCTTGAGTCCAGCAACCATTGCTTTGCTCGCAAGAGCATGCCTATCAAGACAATTTTGTAGACCTTCTTCGAGCACGCACCGTGCGCATTCTCGGGCGCAGTATAGCATACTAGTTGCTTCAGTATGATGATTGAGTCGCTCAGGACTCCAGTAGGCCATAATCATAGCTAAATCAAAATAATTGGATTGTATGCGAGATCCCGCTCCAGGCTTAAATCCATCAGGTTCTATGCCTTTTTCAACATGCCACCGCCGTTTGATTCGATCAGCAACTTCATCGGTCATGGTGACTGGCGCTGAGCCAGACGGACCGCCCAAGCACTTTTGTAATCCAACCGTGCAAAAATCAATTTGATATTCGTCCACTGGTAAGGGATTGCCGACAAGTGATGCAGTCGCATCCACATAAGAAAGTACACCTCTCTCACGACATAAGCGACCAACATAATCGAGTGGTTGATTCATTGTTGTCGAAGTGTCCCCCTGACAAATCGCAAGTATACTAGGCTTGTGCTGATCAAGTGCATCCGCTATCTCCTCTTCGGTAAAAATCTCTCCCCAATCTTTGTGTATTGGTATGACAGCAGCACCAACACGTTCCGATATCTCGGTTAACAAATGTCCAAAACGCCCAAAAACTGGAACCAGCACCTTATCACCTTTTTCAACCAACGATACTAGTGCGGCTTCAATCGCGGATCGACTGGTGCCATCAATTAGAAAAGTCCAATGGTTTTTAGTTACAAATATCTGCCGATATAACTCCATTACTTCGTTCATATAATCTGTCATTGCAGGGTCATATTGACCTAAAAGATCCGCGCTCATGGCTCGTTGTACTCTAGGGTCTGCATTTACAGGACCCGGACCCATCATCAATCGAGGTGGAGGGTTTATCTGACGAAGATTTTTATGAATTTCCATACTTTCTGGTACACTATTTAATAGAGTAATACAAGTTCTGCTACTTTAATGATTTTATATAAGCTATCATTTGAGAGACTTCCTCTTCGGAGAAGGCATCATTATATCCTGGCATTGCGGGTGCATAACCATAACTAACCTTGGCATTAGACCACAGAATTGACTCTCGCAAATAAGCGTCATCAGCAATGACACTAGTGCCGGAGGCAAGGCGACGTTCTGTCCCGTAAATACCCACTAATGATGGAGCAATTGAAGAAGATACGGACTGGTGGCATGCAACGCATCCTTTAGCCGCATAAAGCTTCTGACCTATAAGCGCTTCTTCGGTCATCTGAATTGGCAGACCCTTATCATCTTTAACAACTGGGTCGGGAATAAACATTATCATTAGTACCGCTCCAACACATAAGACAAAAGTCGCAATCGATACTTCGAGCCATTCTGAAAACTCATTATAAATGTTCATCATGTGCTTAATAACGACTAAACCTGCCCCAATAACAAAAACTATAGGTAAATAATAGGGGTCGCCATAGATGGAAGGAAAGTGAGCGCTAAGCATCAAAAATATAACCGGAAATGTGACGTAATTATTTGTCAAAGACCGCATCTTAGCTTGATGCCCCGCATCTAAATCATGTGGTTTGCCCTCTAATAGAGCAGTCATAATTTTTTTCTGATTGGGAATGATGACAAAACGAACATTCGCACTCATCGTCGTCGCAATCATGGCTCCAATCTGAAGCAAAACAAAGCGCCCATTAAAAAATCCATCAATCCAATAGGCGTAAGTAAATAAAGATACGGTTAAAACCGAAATAGCCGCCCAAGGCTTTGTTTTAAGAGGACTGCGCCAAACTAAATCATAAGCGAACCAAGCAATTATTATGGAGAATATGCTGATAGCTGTAGCCATCCATCCCGCCATGTCTGTCTTTGAAGGGTCCAGCATCAAAGTACCGGGCCGCGTATAAAATGTCATGATTAGAAGAATCGCTCCACTGATCCAAGTCATGTAAGACTGCCATTTAAAAACATGTAAACGCTCTGGAATGGCACTGGGGTCGATAACACGCTTCTCTAGGAAATAAACCCCGCCCGCATGCAACATATTCATATGACCGATTGCACCTTCAGGATTTTTCTTCGGGTCTTTAATAAAGTTCACTTCCATCCAAGTGAAAAGAAGAGAATTCCCAATCCACATTATAGCTGCAAGCACGTGGACAAAACGAAAAACTACGTTTGAAAACTCAATTACATCAGGACTCATGGAATTTAATCGCCCCCTAAATTATAAAGACTGCTCTACTTGTAGCTGGTCTGAGGCTTCGAGAGTTTTAGCAAAGTTTGGGTACAAATCTAGCAAGACCCGCTCGGCAGTAACCGGACAACGTACTTCCTTTCCTGCTTCTTCAGTTTCGCTAAATGCTTGGATCGCTTTTCGAATCGCAAAAAAAGCAGCAATCCCATACATAAATGGTGGTTCCCCTACCGCTTTACTGCCTAATGGTCCTCCAGGGTTATCGACGTTTTCCAATAATTTAAGCTCCATCGTCTCTGGCATAAACTCAGCGTCTGGAGCCTTATAAGTCGACAGTGCACTAGATGTAAGGCGACCCTCATCTGTAAATACGAGCTCTTCTAGAGTGACCCACCCAAGTCCTTGCGCCAAACCCCCTTCGATTTGCCCACGATCCACAGTTGGAATAATAGTGCGTCCTAAGTCGTGCACTATACGACTAGCATCTAATTTATAAGTGCCTCTCAAGCAATCAACGGTAGTCTCTATTAAACATGTTCCATAAGTATAATAGTGAAACGGTCGACCTTGCCCTTTAACTGGATCATAGTGCAGTTTAGGTGGTGAGTAAAAACCATGCGCCATTAACTGAACACGTGAGAAATATGTTTTTAAGACAAGGTCTTCCCAAGTCATTTCTGACGGCTTTGTATTTACGCAAACAATACCATCATTAATAGAAATTTCAGAAGGCTTGCACGACAACTCTTTGGCACCAACTTTTTTCATTCCCTCAAGAATTTCACGACAGGCTATTATTGTGGCATTTCCATTTAAATCTGTAGTCGAACTTGCTGCACTTGGTGAAATGTTAGCGATACGGGTAGTGTTGGTGCTGTTACATTTGATTCTATCTGAAGATATGCCAAATGTGCGTGAACAAATTGCTATCATGTTTGAACTAATGCCCTGCCCCATTTCAATGCCCCCAGTTGTAACACTTACAGATCCATCAG
>JAKVCN010000092.1 GCA_022448585.1 Puniceicoccaceae bacterium
CAAGCATGGGCGCTACAACAGTACATTGACCTGGATACGCTTAATGCGCAAATATCACAACTGGGCGTAGAAGGTCTCACCGCAATCTTAGCGACCAACGGAGCTATACCAACCTGGATGGGAACAAATAATGGTGGTACTATTGCCTTTCCAGGAGTCGATACAAATGGCAATAAACTAGTCGATATAAGTGAACGCTCTGCTCAACAAAGAGCGCTCGCTAACGATATTGCACAGCGTCTAGTCGATGGAGCGGGCGGTAGCGGGGCTGAACTTTGGTCAGCAATCCGCGACATAGAGGATCTATTTTCCTTCCGACTGCATCCAGAAAATGACGTTAAATGGATGTGGACCGGAACTATATTCCCCGCCCTTATTAGTAATGTCGGCGCACTAACCACTGACCCCCTCAGTAGTAGTGGCGAAATTAACCCGTCTTTATACACCACAAATAATGAAATATTAGTGCCTTTTACTCGTTCTTTATGGACACGCTCCTATAGTAAAGATGAAAATGCATCTGCACGAATCACACTCAATTACACACCCGATTCATCATTTTTACCAGGCAAGCAGCAACTGCTCTTCGGCTTAGACTTAGACCGGCGCGAGGCCACCCAGCGTCGTGAGGAGCAGTTTCAAGAAGGAAGCTTAACCTATGGAAATGGAGTGGTTCTCAATCGTAACACAGCCTATAATTATGCCGTTTTTAGCGAGATACTAAATGCGAATTTTGTGCGGCGTTTTGATATGAATCAAAACGGCTACAACCTGCCCGGAGGCGCCGAAAATGCCCTAGTCGCACTGCGTAATCTTCCAGTTAACCCTGACAATCAAACAGTTTTTTATGACACGTACTCGGCGCAAACTTCCGTAGATACCACCGGCTTGTGGGTTGCTGCCTCTGGCTCTTATTACGATGGACGCCTGCGTACACTGTTCGGTGGACGTGTAGACACCATCAAAATTGAAAGTAGCTTCGAAGATTTTAAAATTCGTGAATTACCGCGCGGTTTTGAAGAAGGCACCGGTAATCGAAGAATACCCGAACCAAACACCTCGGAAGTTACAGGTGTTAAATACGACGATTGGAATTTTGGATTTCCTCTAACAGAGCGTGACGATGATAGTACGAATGCTTTTTTAACACCATCAGTTGGAGGATTATTCTGGATGACGGAAGAATTAGCTATTTTTGCTAATTATTCGAAGTCAGTTATATCACCTACTGGTTTTCAGTACGATGTATTTGGTGCACTGACCCCACCTGAAACTGGAGAAGGAAGAGAATTTGGACTAAAATATTCATCTGCTGATGGAAAAATTAATGCACAAATTATGACATTTAGTATTGATAAGAAAAATGACCAGCGGTCCAATTTAAGCTGGCCACAAATGCAGGCAGCTTTTCCGGCTAGTGATCCCGCCAATGCAGCAATTTGGGATATTGAAATTGTCCGAGATCAGAACGGCGCCCCAATATTTGCAACAGATACAGCAGGTAATATAATTACCAACGATAACGGAGAATCAGTGGTGCGAAGACGTGTAAGTTTTGATCCGCTGGGTAATCGCGTTGCCAACGAAGAAATCAGGAGCCAGGGCCTCGAGCTTGATTTCTATTACAATCCTATCAATCAGTTATCGATCTTCTTGGGATATGCCTACTTAGATACTAAAATTCTAAATTCTTCATTGCCAATCCTTGAAGGACTAGAACTTCCAGGCACTGCTGCGCACAATGTAAATATGACAGTGCGCTACTCATTTCCATATAGTAGTAAATTAAGAGGTTGCTTTGTCTCTGTGAATCAAAAGTTTCGCTCCGGCGCGCTTCTTGATAATTACTTCACCGATCTAGATTACGACGGTGATCAAGATTTCTACGCAGAGAATGGACAAGATCCCAAGTACTACAGCTTGCGCCTTGAAGACCAAATGATCACTGACCTATCTCTCGGCTGGAATGGTAGATTAGGATCTGGAAGAGACGCACCTCGTGCACGGGTACAGCTCACGATAAATAACTTATTTAATTCCTTAGATCTGTTCAGCACTGGAACAAACAGAGCACGCTATACAGATGAGACTAGGTATCGTATCTCTGCAGGGCTGACCTTCTAAGCGCAGTACCAGTAAACCACCTACATGCCCGCGCACTTGAAAGCTATTGCACCCTCACTACTAGCTTTACTAGTTGCTTGCGCGCAGTTACCAGCTAAAGAGATTTTGGTGCGATCATGGGCACAAGAGGGATATCTTCGCCCAAGTTTAGAAGATGGAACTAAATTAGAAGAAAGCTATGTCTTTTTCAAAGGCGAATATTTCCCAGGAGCGTACCTAGAAAACTCTGAGCAGGGCACTAGCTTTCTCGAAGTATCTACTCTCCTTGAAGAGCAATTAGAGTCTCGTAATTACCGACTGGCTAAACATCCAAGTGCGGCAGACTTTTTTTTAGTCATCCACTGGGGGGAACTAACTCCAGAAGCGGACGCCTTTGAAAATGACATAGATGCAAGCTTTGACGATGATTTAGGCGATGATGCCAATGCATTTAATATGAGTGGCGTCGCAGAATCTGCAAAACGAAAGAACGCACAAATCATAGGAACTTCTAGTATGTATGATATGCATGTATACTCAATGAAGCGTCAAAAACTTGAAGAAGCTGTGCAAATTGACCGCTACTTTATAAATGTTATCGCATTTGCCACTTCGGAAATGAAGACGCGCAGTGAAGACGCTCCTCTTCCAGAGCCTAAATGGATCACACAGCTTAGCGTGCCTAGCTCACGCCAACTTGAAGATGCCACTGCCTTCGATATTTTAGCGAAGACCGGATCTGCTTATTTCGGAGAGAATGTAAGCGACCTAGACTTCATGCGAGAAGGGGAAAAACGAGGCGTCGTCAGAATTGGCGAACTCGAATTTATTGAAAGCTTGCCATCGGAAGATTCTGAGAGCTCCGACTAGCTAAATACTCCACAAGATGAGTCAGCAGAAACCAACAATTCACAAACTGCGCATAGTCTTGTTATAGTTCGATTTATAAGAAGTCCTTAATCGCTTGAAAGTAAGCGATTAGTTCAAACAATTATTAAAATCTAGCACAAAAAAGGGGCCCCGATAACGAGACCCCTTGAATTAATTAAAAGGATGGATGCTACTTATTGAGCACACTCAATACAATAATGAGTGTTACAATACTGGAGAGACTTGCACCACTTCCAATGAAGCTATCTACAAGACCTGTGATGTTACCGATAATACCCATGCCTGCGGTGTCACCGAAGACAACAGTGACTACGATAAGAAGGCCGATTGCAGCAACGAGTAATCCTGAGATTCCTCCAATAGCTGACCTGATTTGGTTAATTGTATTTTCCATAGTTCTTTTTAGTTGGGGTTAGTTTTGTTTGTTCGGGATTCTGCTATGCGCGGTTACGCAGCAGAGCGAAGATTAGAATGATGGCAACAAGGCCAATGAAACCGTTTTCCCCGCCAATAGCGGTAACGATTTCAGACAGGTTTCCGATCACACTGGCACCAAAAATGGCACCTTGACCGAAGACGATTTCAGCAATTATACCAAGGGCGATCAGGCCTATTCCGAGTTCGGATACTCCTTTGATCACACTGGTTAGCTGTGAGGTTACTTTTTCCATTTATCTCCTTTGTTGGGGTGAACCAGTAGTCACTAACGATGATTCACATGAACCATCAGCACTACCAGAAAGGCAAAGCAGCGCATCAATGCGCCAAATTAGGGGGGGATTTAGAGGGCTGAGACAACACTGTCTCGCCAATTTCCAAAATACATGTATGATACACGCCACTGGATAAAACAGAATAACGATAAAGTTACGCATGTGAAGTACAATTTATTAAAAATACTAATTGAGTAAAACATATAATGTAACACGCATATTAATATTATTCATATAGTCATTATAAGAAAATAATACTAAATAAGTAATAAATTAAATATTTTTGCCCTGTAACACTCTACAAATGCTTTAAGTACAGAAAAAACAGCTATCCCCGAATAGTGTAGGTCTATATAATAATAAAAAGATTCCCAACACTATCACAGGCAAAACGACCATTTTACTTAAGTACGCGCAAATAACGACTAATTAAAAAATGGAGGCGCGGGTCGGAATCGAACCGACGATAAAGGATTTGCAGTCCTCGGCCTTACCACTTGGCTACCGCG
>JAKVCN010000093.1 GCA_022448585.1 Puniceicoccaceae bacterium
ACCTATAGCTTAAGCATTGTAGCTACTGACAACAATGGATTAAGCGCTAAAGTTCTGAGCCTCAGACTCAGCTGACAGTTGTAGAAGATCCTTTCCGTACTACTTTCACTAACCCAACTAGTGGGGCCTTACTTTTGAGCAGTGATTCAAGTCCAGTAGAGCAAAACTTCACTGTGCAGATCTCTGGAAATGCAGGCTTAAGTAGTACGAATTTCTTACAATCAGTACAGTGGTATTACAATGATGTACCAATTGCAGAAATAACCACATTTACTGGCGACTTAATGAGCTACTCGCAGGCATATACTCCAACAAAGAGTGGTGTGCTAAAAGTTCTCGTCACGAATGCCTGGGGCTTTACTTCCCAAGCGGAAGTTAGGGTTATAGTAGATTTTAAGACACCGCTTAATTCAAATGAAGCATTTGTCCGAATGCTGTATACTCAAGCAACTGGATTGACAATAACAGAGGAGGCATTGGCTGAGGCACTTGATACGATTGAATCTGGCAGTGATGTCGTCAGCGCGCGTGCTAGTTGGGCAAGCTCGGCACTCAATGCAGCCGCATCAGGCGATATCGGAACTGCTATGATTGTCTATCGCACCATGCTTGGTCGTTGGCCGAATGCCGTGGAATTAATTGAGGCGCAAGCAGCACTCTTCGGTGCAACAGGAGGATCGAGTTCGACAACTGGGAGTATTGAGAGCTCCAACGATACGGAGACCTTTGTATTCAACTATACAGCTAATGACACTGTAACAGTACGTGCATTGCCGGATAGCTCAACCGGTTTGCCATTAACAGATGCTACCCTCACAATATTTGATCCTAGCGGCAACCAAGTTGCTTATAATGATGATTCATACTTCGGAGGTTCCTACAGCACCAATCCGACAATTACTTTTTCTCCTACACAGACAGGGGCGTACAGCGTAGTTGTTGGTGGCGGGTCAGGTATTTATACGGGTGATTTTACTCTAACGTCGGTAAGCACTAATTTAGCTAGCTCGACCGTTGCTAGCGCCCAAGCTTTAGTAACTGCCTTACAAGATGACTATGCGGCGCTTTATGGGTCGTTCCCAACCAATGTAACTGCATCTGATCTGTCGGGTAGCGCTCTTATCACACAACTATTCACGAATAAGCACGGTGAAAGCCCATCTGCCTTTAATCAGTTCCGATTAAGGTTGCTTCTTACTGGTAGCCAATATGCAGGTGACACGGCAGCATTCGCAGCTGCCTTCGCAACAGACAACTCGCTTAGTAGCTACCAACATTCATCTGGACCACTTTCTAGTGTACTGAGTTACATAGTCCCGAATGATCCATCCTCTGATATACCAGTAGCAATGGCGCTCAGAATTTTACTAGACCAAGAGCCGAGTGACGCCTTAGTAAGTTCATATATTGGAGATTCTCTTGAGTCTTCGTTGGAGCTAATGCTCAGAAGTGAAGATTTCTTTGGCCAGTACATGCTCACTAATATAGGCGGCTTCGTTGCTAGCAGAATGGCTGCTCTGGGTGTTTTCGATCTAGCTATAAATACCCCAGAAGCAGATGCGGATAACGACGGTGAATCCAACTTATATGAGCTGGCTCTGGGATCTAATCCTACTGATTCATCGGATAAAGTACCACCTTTGACAGTTGTCCAAGACCCAGAGGGCGCCGACTTTGTAGTTAGCTTCTTACGGCTTGATCCAGCTTCAGCCCCTGTAGATTTGACTGTTAGCATCAATTGTTCTCCGGATCTTGAGGAATGGAGTGGGATGGATGCCACTGTATCCAGTGATCAAAGCAATGTTCCTGCAGGATATATTAGATATGAATTGCGAATACAGGCAGAAACAGAACCTCAGTGCTTCATTCGCACTGGAGTGCTTGAATGATGTATAGTGCTCTTAACAACTTTCCATTGTTAAATACAAGGTCCGCTTCATGCGGACTTTTTTTATTTTTTATTCATCCAATAACTGCGAACTTGCCTCTAGGTGCGAGAGACTGTAAGAAGTTTCATATGATTAATTTAATGAAAAAAACAATGCTTGCCGGTGTCGGGCTAGCAGTTGTCACCAAAGAGAAAATTTTTGAGTCGATTAATGAACTAGTAGATAAAGGGAAGCTAACCACGGATGAAGCGAATGCGCTATCGGAGAAAATCGTTGAAGAAGGCCGCGTAGAAACCGAAAAAGCGAAGTCTGAGGCAGGTAAGCTTTTAAATGAGCTATTACACCGTGCTAATGTGGTGACTAAAGATCAATACGATGAGTTAGCGACCAGGGTGACTGAGCTTGAAGGTCGATTGCACAAGGAGTTTCCTAATATAGATTAGTTTGTCATTTGCGGCAGCTATCTTACTGCGAAATATTTGTAGAGGTAATTCAGTGTTTCAGGATTCTTTTTTTAGGAAAATTACCTTACTTATTTAGATAACGCATGGCAGAGCATAGATACATGCATGAATAAATCACAGAGTGAAGAATATAGACTTTTTGATACTCTAATTAGCAGGGCTACGGACGCTTTTGTCTTTATAGCACCAGATGGCAGTATTTGTAGGTGCAGCTCAGCATTAAGCGAATTAACGGGTCTAAAAAAAGAAGAGATTATAGGGCAAAACTGGATGGATGTCATACAATTGTATGACTCGCTGGAGGGACCTCAACTAGAGGAGCTAGGTAAGTCGAATTCTCCAACGGATCTTGTAAGCTGGAATGAACCAAAAGAGTTATATTTGAAGCTCAAGGGCAAGCAAAGCCTAAGCGTCGAGGTGACTATTGGTCAAATATCGAGCGGTGCAGACAGTTTGCGGGAGTGGATTATGATTTTAAAAGATAAAAGCATGCAGGGGCAGCTAGAAAGTCAAATGCTGCGAATGGCTAGCCTTGAGTCACTTAGCTTACTTACTGGTGGGATTGCCCATGACTTTAATAATTTATTAACTGTAGTTTTTGGGAATATATCTATGGCTCGTCTAGGATTAGAAGAGTCTTGTAAGCATAAGGAACAATTACTCTTGGCAGAAAAAGCAGCCATGCAGGCGAAGGCACTAACCGACCAATTGCTTAGTTTAGCAAAAGGTGATTTTTCTGCGGCGGATGTCGTAATCCTTGATGAGATAGTCGAGGAGGGTGCGCAGTTTATCTTGCGCGGCACGAACGTTAGTTACTCGGTAGAAAAAGACGAAAAATTGTGGCCGGCTCATGTAAACAAGGGGCAGATGGCTCAAGTAGTTAATAATCTTGTAATCAATGCCCGCCAAGCAATGCCTCAAGGGGGCGTCTTACGAGTATGCTTAGAAAACAAAACTTTAGAAAGCGAAGCGGTTGAAGGACTTAAAGTAGGAGATTATGTTTGTATTAAATTTTCCGATGATGGCATGGGAATCTGTTCTGAAGATATTGCACACATTTTCGATCCATATTATACTACCAAAAAAGATGGGAGTGGGTTGGGGTTGGCGTCTTCAATGTCCATTATCAAAAAGTATGGAGGCATAATTAGTGCGGAGTCAGAACTAGGTAAGGGTACAACATTTAAAATATATCTGCCTAGATCAGAGCTAGATAAGCCAGTGCAGTCGTTAGATCCTATATCCAATGATACAATACGAAATGGTAGCGGACGAATATTGATCATGGATGACATGGAGGCGATGATGCTTGTCGCTGGTGAGATCCTGGAAGCCCTTGGCTATACAACTGTGCTAACGAGTAATGGCGTAGAAGCTATTAAATCATATAAGCGAGCCAAAGAATCTGGCGAACCGTTTGATGCGGTTGTCTTTGATTTGACTGTACCTGGCGGTATGGGTGGCGAGGAAGCGTGTAAGCTATTGCGCGCTTACGACTCAGAATTAGTAGCGATTGCCACAAGTGGATACACCAATTCTGATGTTATGTCGGACTACCAGGGAGCTGGATTTAATGCAGTTATCCCGAAGCCTTACCGTATTAAAGAGATGAGTCAGGTCCTTCATCGATTATTGAATGATTCTGGCTAGTTAAACCAATGCTTCCAGCTCTTTCGGTAATTTTCTACATTTTGCCAATCAATTACCTTTGGTGGGGTTATAGTATGGGGTAGCTCGGGCAATTGATTCTTATATAATTTTTCTACCATCATGACCACACTTTGATAGCCCCATTTATAATATGGGTGAACTACAAGC
>JAKVCN010000094.1 GCA_022448585.1 Puniceicoccaceae bacterium
AAGTCGCTGGATTAAAAAGTTACGTAGTAAAGCTTACATTCGTTATTATATGTAATCGCAAAAGTTGTATGATAACAAATTTATAAGTCTATCCAATGCTCTGGATTGTGTAAAAAGACTCCTACTCAAGCGTTTAGGATTTTTAAGGCAACCAAGGATACTTCCTGTATTGCGGTGGTCGCTTTTCATTCCATGCCTTGCGCCCTTCTTCGCCTTCATCGGTCATGTAGTACAACAACGTAGCATTTCCAGCTAGTTCCTGGAGACCTTGTTGCCCATCGACATCAGCATTGAAAGCCGCCTTCAAGCAGCGAATAGAAAGAGGACTATGGTTCAAAATTTCCTGCGCCCAGTGAACTCCCTCTGATTCTAAATTTTCGTAGGAAACTATCTTATTTATTAGGCCCATATCAAGTGCCTCCTTGGCTGAGTATTGGCGGCATAGAAACCATATTTCACGAGCCTTCTTATGCCCAACAATCCTTGCTAAATAACTAGAACCAAATCCTCCGTCAAAACTTCCTACTTTGGGACCAGTTTGACCAAAAACAGCATTATCAGCCGCAATAGTGAGGTCGCATACCACATGCAATACATGTCCACCACCAATTGCGTATCCTGCAACTAAGGCAATTACGACCTTAGGCATCGACCGAATTAGCTTTTGTAGATCTAACACATTTAAGCGAGGCACACCGTCTCTTCCGATATACCCTCCCTGCTTATGACCACGAATTTTCTGATCGCCTCCAGCGCAAAAAGCAAATTTGCCATCACTCTGCGGATTAAATCCAGTTAGTAAAACAACTCCAATACTAGTATCTTCCCGCGCGTCATTAAATGCATGGACTAATTCAGAAACTGTATCCGGAGTAAAAGAGTTTCGCAGATGCGGCCTATTGATAGTGACCTTTGCAATACCATCACATTTTTCGTAAATGATATCTTCAAAATCGTGTACTTTTTCCCAGTTCATAAGCAATAGTATATTAAAATTCTTTAAGGAATTTAGAGTCAAACTTTCGATCGGTATTTAATTCCAAGACGCGTAGTCCGTCAGTCTTTTTGTGTAACTGTTCAATAAATGAATTCCAATTCAAAATTCTTTTATACCGAACAGAATATGCAACGCATAACTTCTCAATCTCTACATGCTGTGGAGTAGCAAAGAACTCTTCAAAGTCTTCGCATGAGGAAACCTGTAAATGCTCAAATATACCTCCACCGTTATTATTGATTAGAATAACCGTTAAACTGCCATCAAAATCATTAGCGGATAATAAGGCATTTGTATCATGTAAAAAGGCCAAGTCTCCAGTTAGTAAAACTGTTGGAGGCCCATTATGTGCAATTCCGATAGCAGTACCCAAAGTGCCGTCGATGCCATTAGCACCGCGATTCGAATAAATTGCACCCGCTGGACTATTAATAGTCCAAAACCACTCTGCATAGCGCACGCTCATACTACTTGCTAGAAAAACAGAGCTACCTGCATGCACATACTTCGATAGTAACCAAGCTGCCTTACCTTCAAATAGTTCTTTAACTGCCTCTAACTTATTATTCATAGATTGCTCTTGGCTATTTTCCTTATGAATCCAGCTATTAAGCCAATCTGAATCAGGTTTTTGCTGTGCTACATAACTACTTAGAAAAGATACATCTCCATGCAAAATGGTCGCTTCCCGATGTAGAGGGTCACTATTAAATGGCCTATCAGCTAATACAAAGTGCGTCGCATCTATCTGCTCTAACCAAGCACGCAAAATTTTGCTTGTTGGCAAAGTCCCAATTTGGAGTACAGCGGTGGGTAATAATTCAGCAGCGTCTTTTACTATGCTCAAATGCCGATCATAGTTACAGATCAAACCCTTGATCGTGCTGGATTTAGCTCGTAAAGGATTCAATACATCTGCTAAAACAGGCCATCCTAGACTTTCTGAAAGAACTGTTACTGCAGCAGTAAAATCATCACCATTTTGAGGATTGATATCCCCCACTATAATTAATCCCTTGCGGTGACTAGTTAGGCGCTCTACTGCAACCGCATCTAAGTGCCCTACTTTGGTCCCTGAATCAACTAATCGCGTGACAACAGTTGAAGCCTTCTCTAAACAATCTGCATCTACTATTGGCGTATCATCAAGCTGCGCAATTAAAGGCTCACGAAACGGAAAGTTCAAGTGCACAGGACCAGGATTGATATGTAAGGCACGATCCACGGCATGAACTAATGATTGGCGCAGATATGCTAGTCTTTCAGGTCTGATTTCAGGCAGGGCTAATTCGGTGAAAGAACGAACTGAAGCAGCGTAGAGATTCACTTGATCAATTGTCTGGCCAGACGAACAATTTCTGTGTTCAGGCGGTCGATCGGCAGTTAAAACTACCAATGGCGTTCCACTTAACGACGCCTCTAAAACTGCAGGATAATAATTAACTGCTGCTGTACCGGATGTGCATATTAAGGCGACTGGTTTGTGGCTACGTTTTGCCTCCCCAAGAGCAATAAAGCCAGCTGTTCGCTCGTCGAGCACGACTAAAGTACTTAACTTAGTATTATTTGAAGCTGCGAGAGTTAGTGGGGCAGATCGTGAACCAGGAGAAATTACTACTGAAGTTATTCCTAAACGCGCCAAAACTTCCATAGCAACAGCACTCCACGCTGCGTTAACATTAGAGCGTGCTTTTCTATCAAAAAGACTCTGTTTAGAAGTATTCACAAGCAGGAAGTTAAGAGCGGTCTGAAACACACATCAACTTCCAAAAAATTAAAAGAAAGTAATAGAATAATAACACTTAATTATAATTTAGCTAATTTTAAGAGAACTTTATTCATCAACCGAACTGCGCTTGCATCTAATAGAGGATTCTATTCGGATAGAACCATGCATAACGACAGTAAGATGGAAAACCCCGCATTGCCTGCTTTTTTAATAGATGCAAGTGGACAATCCTTAGCAACTGGTGTCCTTAGTACCAAAAATACTTGGCAATCATATAATGAGCTTAATGGAACTGCGCTCGAAACACTTTTTAAATGCATCGAAAAAACCCTTAAAGATGCAAATACTGAACTCGGTCAGATAAATAGCTACATATGTTGTGTGGGACCTGGATCAGTTTTAGGGTTACGCTTAGCAGTCATAGCAATAGAGACTTGGGCGAGGATACACTTAAGGAAAGCCTCCCTGTATACTTACAACAGCTTGAATTTTTGTGCTACGCTGCTACAATTAGATGTTACACAACACAGCGGATCAATATTAGTTTCTGATTGGAAAAAAGACGCCTGGCATGCTGTTAAACTTCTAAACAATCAAGAATATAGGTTAGAAGTGATCGACTCGGATACCTTAAAAACATGGGATGGAGACATCCTTCACTTGCCTCGAAGAAAAGGCTGGCAAGACCCACCTTCTAACTGCACCACAATTCAATACGAACCAAAGCGGATTATTGAATGTTTCGATTCAGGGGTTTTACACTATACCGAAAGCATAGAACTCTTCAGTTCTACTGTTAACAATTATAAAAAATGGATTCCAAAAAGGCATGGATACAATTGATATCTACCTTAAACCATGACAAGTAACCATCAAAAGCAACTACGTTGTTGGGCTGAAATTAATTTAGCCGCATTTGAAAGGAATTTAAAAGGTATTCAAACTGCCCTACCTGAAAAGATGCGCTACCTAGCTGTAGTTAAAGCAGATGCCTACGGCCATGGAATGCCGCAAATAGTTAGCCGACTTATGCAAAGCGGAGTCGATGCTTTCGCTGTAGCCAATGTAAAGGAAGCTTCGGATATTCGCCATATGGGTACCGGATGGCCTATATTGATTCTAAGCCCTGTTCTTCCTGAAGAAGCTATTGAGTTAATAGAAAATGACCTAACAGCCACTATTAGTACATCGGATGAAGCGCGATGGTTAAGCGAGCTATCCAAAGCAAATAAATCACGATTAAAAGTACACTTAAAAGTCGATACAGGAATGGGTCGATTAGGAGTGTGGCACACTCAAGCAATACAATTACTACAAACTATCCAATCTCTACCCAACTTAATATTGCAGGGGATTTACACTCATTTCTCAAGTGCCGATTACGATGCTCAGTTTAC
>JAKVCN010000095.1 GCA_022448585.1 Puniceicoccaceae bacterium
GGCGTTGCGGTGACGAGTGCGACGTTTGTCATTTTCGGGGAAACGATTTGGGACCCAGTCCAGCTACTTGCACGTTTCGATAATCCCGTTATAGTGACAATTTCAATGTTAGCTCTTGCTTTGGCTACTTTAACAACGAACCTAGCAGCCAATTTGGTAGCCCCGTCAACCGCCTTCTCTAACTTCATACCAAAGCGCATCAGCCTTAGGCTTGGTGGGTTGATCACAGGTTTAATCGGTATCGCGGTCATGCCTTGGAAGCTAATAGCCGATCCCAGCGGCTATATTTTTACCTGGCTGATAGGATACTCTGCTCTTTTGGGCCCAATCGGGGGTATTCTTATCTGCGATTATTTCATTATCAACCGCACACGTTATGAACTCGCTGATCTGTATAAAGCTGGCGGTATTTACAATTATTCTAATGGCTATAATCCCATAGCTCTTATTGCTCTTATTTTGGGTATCCTACCGAATATTCCAGGTTTTCTTGCGCAGGTTTCTCCGCTTAATGTCCCTGCCTTTTTCGTCAATCTTTACAGCTATGCTTGGTTTATCGGTTTCATCCTTTCGGGCCTCATCTACTTGATCTTGATGCGGCGCATCCCAGCTACAAACCAAACGACTTCAACCGTTAAGACATGAGCCTTTCCACGACAAACAAGCCAAAAATCCCCGACTACGATCACATACCGCAAGCTTACGAGGGTCCTTCTTTCGAAAAGACGATGAAGCTGCGTCAAGCCAACATGAATCCTGGGCTCTTTTTATATTACAAAAACCCAATCATGATTGTTGAGGGATCGATGCAATATGTTTACGATCAGAACGGGAAGCGTTATCTAGACGCCTTTGGTGGAATAGTTACTACCAGCGTCGGCCATGCGCAGCCAGATGTTGTCAAAGCGGCCTCGAAGCAGATGTCAAAGATATCGCACACGACCACGATCTACCTGAACAACGTCATTGCAGAGTATGCGGAAAAGCTAGCCAGCACCATGCCTGGTGACCTAAAGGTCTGCTACTTCGTGAATTCGGGCTCGGAGGCCAACGATCTAGCCCTCCTAATGTCACGGCTCTACACTGGAAACTACGACGTGATAGCGCTGCGCAACTCCTATCACGGCGGCGTGGCATCGACTATGGGTCTGACTTCGCACAGTACTTGGAAGTTCAATTTTCCGCACTCTTTCGGTGTGCACCACGCCAAAAATGCGGATACCTACCGAGGCCCTTATAAAAGAGACGATCCCGATGCTGGCATCAAGTATGCTGAAGAAATCACAGATCTGATTCGTTTTGGCACATCGGGAAAGATAGCTGGGTTTTTTGCTGAATCGATTCAAGGGGTCGGTGGTGTTGTCGTCTTTCCTGATGGCTATCTCAAAGAGTGCTATCGATTGGTACGCGAGGCGGGTGGTGTTTGCATCGCCGATGAAGTACAATCTGGCTTTGGCCGGACAGGTGAAGCCTTTTGGGGGTTTGAAACGCAGGATGTGGTTCCAGATATCGTGACAATGGCCAAGAGCATCGGTAATGGTGCCCCACTTGCTGCGGTGGTGACTACGCCTGAAATCGCAGCGACCCTCCAGCAACGAATTCACTTTAATACTTTTGGAGGAAACCCAGTCTCCTGTATTATCGGCAAGACAGTTCTCGAAGTAATTGAGCGCGATGACCTTCAAGAGCGTTGTAGCGTCCTCGGTGCAAGGCTATTGAAAGGTCTCAATGCGTTGATGGATAAGTATGATACTATCGGTGATGTCCGTGGAAAGGGGCTCATGGTCGCTATCGAGCTGGTGGAGGATCGTCAAACCAAAGTGCCTGCGAAGGAGCGCACTGCGAATGTCTTTGAAGCTGCTAAGGATTACGGGCTTCTTATTGGTAAGGGCGGTTTGGACGGAAACATCATTCGTATCACACCACCCATGTGCATTCACGAGGCAGATATAGATTTCCTTATTGATGTGCTGGATTGTTCATTTGCACAAACAGAGACGAACTGATCAGCAGTTGACGGGCGATTCATTATTAGCACTCATTTAGAAACAACCTAGAAAAGTATGCCACTTAAACCACGACTCGAACCAGCCGCCGCGGCGGCCAATATGGCGGAAATAGAGCCGGCATATACTCCACAACAGGCAAAAGTCGAAGCCGACCGATGTCTCTTCTGCTTCGACGCTCCCTGCATCACAGCTTGTCCAACGGGCATCGACGTACCTGCTTTCATTAAAAAGATAGCTAGCGACAATTTGACTGGTGCTGGTCGAACGATTCTGGAAGCAAACGTCCTCGGAAGCAGCTGTGCCCGCGTCTGTCCGACCAAGGAGCTCTGCGAGGGAGCGTGTGTTTTACTCGACCGTGATGAGCAGCCGATCAAGATCGGTCGCCTGCAACGCCATGCCACGGACCATGTCTTCAATCACTCGATTGATGTGCTCAAACCCGCTACAAAGAAGAGCGGCAAGCGAGTGGCACTTATTGGTGCAGGACCAGCCAGCATAGGTTGTGCCGCCGAGCTAGTGCAACTTGGTCATGAAGCAATCGTCTATGAGAAAAAACCTCAGGCAGGCGGGCTCAATACTTACGGAATCGCCTACTACAAATTAACCCCTGAGACCAGTTTGGAGGAAGTTGAAATGGTGCGAAAACTCGGCGTTGAATTCCGCTGTGGAATCGAAGTAGGCTGCGATATTTCAATGGAGGAAATCCTCGAGAAATACGATGCTGTGTTCCTCGGTCTTGGATTAGGTAAGGCACGCTCGCTAGATATTCCCGGCGAAGACCTACCAGAAGTTTTTGAGGCACTCCAGTTTATCGAAAAATTCCATACAGTGCCGCTCCATCAAGTTGCAGTGGGCCAGCACGCAGTTATCATTGGTGCGGGTAACACGGCAATCGACGCGGTCAGTCAATCTAAACGTCTCGGTGCAGAGAGTTCGACCATAGTTTACCGAAGAGGCGAGGATTGTATGCCAGCTTATGACTTTGAATATGATCTTGCAAAAAATGATGGCTGTGAATTTGTCTTTAATGCGGCACCGGTAGCCATTTTAGAAAACGACGGTTCAGTTGAAGGGATACGCTTAATAAAAACTGAAATCGATGCAGACGGTAGGCTGACGCAGGTCAAAGGTTCTGAATTCGAGATTCCCTGCGATATGGTTCTGAAAGCCTCAGGGCAAACCAAGCAAGCTGAACTATTGAAAAAACTACTGCCAGATCTGAAGCTCGATGCGGCTGGTCGCATTCAAATTGATCCGAAAAATGGTCTCACTTCGATTCCAAAAGTATATGCCGGAGGCGATGCCGCGAACGGGGGACGCGAAGTCGTCAACGCAGTAGCTGAGGGCAAAAAAGCGGCTCGAGGCATGCATTCGTTTTTTACGGGTGACTCGATACAAGGCCCCGTTCAGCCTTCCCGAGTTGGTGCTGTAGGAAGCCCAATAGGATCAGGCTTTGATAAGCCGGTACGTGTCAGCGAACTGGAGGCCGCTTATCACAAACAATCAACAGAAAAATAATCATGGCCGATCTATCCATTAACTTTGCTGGCATCAAGTCACCTAACCCTTTTTGGGTCGCGTCTGCGCCGCCTTCGAACACAGCTTATCAATGTCACCGTGCATTCGAGGCTGGATGGGGTGGTGTTGTCTGGAAGACCATCGGTGACCCGATCTTGAATGTCAGTTCGCGCTACTCATCGCATACAATTAATGGCACACGCATGGCTGGATTTAATAACATTGAGCTGATCAGTGACCGTTCGATTGGGACAAACTTTCGAGAGATCAAAGAATGTGCTGAAGCTTGGCCAGATCGCGCAGTCATAGCCTCGCTGATGACAGACACTCGGGAAAACTGGCACGAGATGATGCAGCGTGCTGTCGATTCAGGAGCTGCTGGAGTAGAGTTGAACTTTGGTTGCCCGCACGGAATGTGTGAGCGTGGTATGGGCTCAGC
>JAKVCN010000096.1 GCA_022448585.1 Puniceicoccaceae bacterium
GTTGACCATCAATCTCGAGCGAGACACCGAAACGCTTAATTTGTGTAAGCGCATGGCAGGTAAATTACAGAGCGAAAAAGCGCTTTGGGTGCGATATGCAGATGCGGATTTTCCTGATACAGTAGCAAACGTGCTTCAATAATTTTAAATAACCTTTTTTAACTGCTTAAAACTTGACCTAAGCTACGTATTTTATTTACATATTTTACACATGAAGAATTCCTCAAAACTGACCTTGTCACAATCACTTGTCGCAGTACCTGCGGCCTTTTCGGCGACAACTTACAATATCAACGAGACTCTTTCATTTTCCGACTACACTGGTACTGATGATACCTTTTATTCATCTCTTTTCTTTGATGTTAGCACAGGAAACATTCAGAAAATAGTTGAGGATAGTTCTTATTCTACCACTATAGACGAATCAATGGATGTAGCTATATCCTTGTTTCGATCTACTTCTACTTCAGATTCATACACAAAAGGGAAAAGTAAAGCCGGAGGGTCAACATACAAAGCGCTAGCATCGAAATCAGATTCCCCCTTTCCCAAGAATGCAAATTGGAAAGCTGACAGCAATTATTTAGATGAAACAGGCAGTATATCTGATGATCGTATTAAGGCGGGATTTATAGGGACAGAAGTATTGACCCCTACTTACGGGGCATTTTTTGGTTTGGCATCGACGACATCTGACCCTTACGTTGACGATTTCAACGATAATTCTTGGCTTGCAAGAAGCGGTACGCATTATTTAGGTTTTAGCGGAGACCCTAGTAATCCGAGTAACGTTGAATTATATGCGCAGATAAGCTTCACTTATACGGGTGCAACAACTTTTGCTGACAGTGTTGTGGTTGAGAAGTTTGTGGTTGGTGACCCTGGTGAAGACCTTTTAAACTATACTCTGGTTCCTGAAAACAAGCACAGCGCCGCAATGCTTGCTCTACTCGCTGGTTCGGCTGCAGTCTTTAGTAAGCGCCGTAAAGCATCCTAAAGCAACTTTCGATTCAAGGCTATCAATGCCTTTTAGCACATGTCCATCATCTCCCCTTGGTTGTGCTTTCACCACGCTGGATGTTTGTTCTGTGATTTCTAGCATATGGCGCTTATTAATTTTTGCTCGAATATATAATGGCATTGAAAGAATTGCCCATCCATCCGCTCGAATTTACTGAGCATCCTGAACAATTGATTCAGCGCTTAATTGCTCAGTACGGTGATGCCTTCGCTTATGAAAGCGGGCATGGTTTGGTCTACGTATTTAATCACCCCGATCAGGTCGATGCGATCAACCGGAGCGCAAATTTTGTTAGGACGGCTGTTATGACTGGATTCTTGGGCTATGGTTTGCTGACGAATGAAGGTGACTATTGGCAAAAGCAGCGGCGTACCGCACAACCAGTTTTTCATAAGCATTGCATGGGCGGATTTGTAGATATTATAAATGATGCCAGCGCTAAGCTTGTGACTGAGTGGCAAGCAAATGAAGGCACTACCGGTAGAGTGGTAGAGGACTGCTCAATGCCGATTCGCTTCTGCACCATGGAGGTGGTGATGCGTGCACTGTTCAGCACAGATATCAGCGCAGTGATTAAAGATTGGGATCATGCCTCGCAGTTTTTAGTGAATGGTGTAAACCCAGCATTTTGTTCTGTGTTGAATAAGGTACCCAAACCAAATGACATTAACTTATCCACTGGCACGCCAAAGTATGCGAAGTACTTAGATAAGCAGATATACGAAATTATTTCCAAGCGGCGCTCAGACAGAACGCCACCGCGCGATTTGCTGACGCTATTGATACACAGCGAGGACAAAGTTACTGGCGAGCCTTTGAGTGATTTACAGATTCGCGACGAGATCGCCACAATGCTAATGGCTGGGCACGAAACTCTCGCAGTTAGTCTAGGTTGGGCGATGTGTGAACTAGCCAGCCAACCAGTCTTGCGGGATGAATTGACTGCTGAGATCGATGCGGTGCTTCAAGGGGCAAGCCCACAGCTCGAGCACTTAACTAAAATGCCAAAGTTGGCAGCTTTTTTCGACGAGACTCTGCGCGTGTACCCATCGATTCCATTTATGCTTAGGCGTGCAGTGGTCAACGATACCATTGATGGCTACACGATTCCGGCAGACGGCTTAATTCTCATCAGTCCATATACATTACATCGGCACAAGGATTTTTGGCCACAACCAGAGACCTTTAACATTGATAATTTCAGCCTAGGTAAAAACAAGCAGCACCATAACTGCGCATATATGCCGTTTACCACAGGGAAGCATACCTGTATCGGTAAAGAATTCGCCCTCATGGAGGGTCAATTGATCCTTGCTCATATTTTACAAAAGATCGACATCTTGGGGCTTGCTGGAGCTAAGCCAGCGGTGAAATCGGGACTCACGCTCCAGGCTGAAAGCCCTATTAGTTTAAAAATTGGCCGACGCTGAAGCTTGCTTATCTGTGCATTCTTGGCAAAAATTATACCTATGTCTCGAGTCCTTACAGTTCTTCTTACCGCCTGTGCTGCTGTGGTCTGTCAGGCTGAAATTGAGGATCCACTCTTGCTCGATCTACTGCAGCGCCATGCCGCCACGCTTCGCAGTTATTACCATCCAAACGGCTTAAACAGTGTTATACTCGAGGGAACACACGAGAAAATCGATGCTTCTACTTCGGCGGTTAAAGTTAGCAAAGAGCGGCCGAGTAAAATCCGTTTCGAGACCTTGCAGGATAATGGCATTGAAGTAACGATTGCTTTCAATGGTCAATTAGGCGTCTCCTGGGGGCGTGTCGACGATGGCAAACAAGTAGCGCTTATAGATCCTAAAGAAGGCGATATCAATTGGCTGGCGATTGAAGGCGACTTTGATGGACACTTGATACGTGCCCTCAAGGGCGATAAGACCATAGTGCTTACGCGCTTGGGCAACTCTGCTCTGCCCGATACCGAACTTGAGCTGGAGTGTATTCTTGCAACAGATAGCAGCGATCTGAAGTTCCGCTATTATATACATCCGAGCAAATTCTATTTAATGCGTAAACAGGTTATTCCAGCTGATGGAAGTGCAGTCATGGAGATTCGTTACAGTCGCCATCGCTTAGTGGATGGCGTACCGATCGCCCACCGCACTGCGTTATACGCAGACGGTGTGTTGACCAATATAGAGACCTACGAAAAAATTCGCTTAAATGAAGAGATTTACGATTTTCTTTTTGCCAAGCCAAAATTCTAAGCAGCTATTTTGGCTGACTAAGTTAGTCTGCACAGCAAGTCAGTTCTTGGCATAAAGAGCCTTTTTTCACCCTTTAGCTTGGGGTTTGTCGAACGCAATGAAAAATCCTCGGATGCCCCTTAAAGCCAGCTTGTAACTATTTTCTAACTTGTTACTTTGACAATGGAAGCGCAGGCAGAGCAATCAGTACAACAAAATTTAGATTGTAGTGCAGTTGCATACCTAGGGCCATCGGTTAATGTCTTTTCCCCTTAGATCTAAGTCAAAGGCGGTATGCGTTTCTACACTTGCCCAATGTGTAAAAAGTCCAAGAACCGTAAGAAACAGGAATACCGCGAGCGCATGGATTATTCTAGTGCGTGATGGGGGGGGATAAAAGTAAGTACACCTTTAATTAACTGTACACTAAAGCGTGGTTGATTGAACCCCTCAGTTTTGCATTAGTCCTTTACGGTCCATCATAACTTTATTTTGCGAGTAATCTATAATTACTATTAATATTTTCAAATTTACATGTACCAGTAAAGCGACATATGTTCTTAAGTAATGAATCGAGTAGTCTTCATATTATTAATATCGTTTACTTCGAGTATTTGCAGGGGGCAAATAGTGGACGCAGAATTACTCAAGGTGCTCGAGCGTCATGCAGAAACGCTGCGTAGTGAGATTCACCCAAATGGTTTAAAGAGTTTAATACTAGAGGGAACTCACGAAAAGAAAGATGG
>JAKVCN010000097.1 GCA_022448585.1 Puniceicoccaceae bacterium
TAAATTATCCATGGCTCTCATTGTTCAAAAATATGGTGGCACTTCGGTGGGCGATGTAAATCGCATCAAAAGTGTAGCACAGCGTGTAAAGGAAACGTATGCTGCAGGTAATCAAGTCATCGTAGTTGTTTCTGCCCGTTCTGGTGTAACGAATGAACTTATTGAGCGCGCTAAATCCTTGAATTCTGATCCTGATGAGCGTGAGATGGATCTATTGCTAACTGTTGGGGAACAAGAGACAATCGCTCTAACTGCTATGGCGCTCCATACATTAGGTGTGCCAGCGGTGTCTCGAACAGGCAAAGAAGCAGGAATTTTAACCGATCTAGCACATACCCGTGCGCGAATAACTAGCATTTCTGGAGGGGATATAAAAGACCAGTTAAATGCTGGCAAAGTTGTTATTCTTGCAGGTTTCCAAGGGTATTCTCCAGATGGGCAAATAACTACTCTCGGACGTGGTGGGTCGGATCTTAGTGCAATAGCAATTTCGGCTGCTCTAGATGCAGATATTTGCCAAATTTATACCGATGTGGATGGCGTTTATACTGCTGATCCACGCGTTGTAAAACATGCAAGTAAACTTAGTGAGATTGCTTATGAAGAAATGCTAGAGCTTGCCAGTTCTGGATCTAAGGTCATGCAGAATAGGGCAGTTGAGTTTGCCCAGAAATTTAATGTCGTTTTTGAAGTACGCTCCAGTTTTAACAATAACCCAGGAACTATCGTGAAAGAAGAACTAGCCTCTATGGAAGACGTCGTTGTAAGCGGCGTAGCACTAGACAAAAATCAAGCCAAGGTTGTAGTCAGTGATCTACCAGATCACCCTGGCACTGCTGCAGAGCTATTCAATGCTCTCGCAGATGCAGGTATAAGTGTTGATATGATCGTACAAAACATTGGTCGAGAGGGGAAGGCAAACATGACCTTCACTGTACCTAGAGATGCTATCAACCTAGCTGAAAAGACTGTAGAGGACTTATTCCCTGATGAAGCACAGGGTAAATTATTTGAAGCTAGTGACATTGCTAAGGTATCTATTGTGGGTTTAGGAATGCGTACGCATACTGGCGTAGCAGCTAAGCTTTTTGCAGCCTTAGCGCAGGCAGGAGTTAATATTCAACTAGTAAGCACCTCAGAAATTAAAATCGCAGTTGGGATTGACCCAAAGGACGCAGAGCAAGCAACGCGAATTGTTCATGATGCGTTTGACCTTGGTGTCGAGTCTTGATGATAGTGACATCGCGATTTTCTAGTAAGTAGTACTTTAATTATTTGTTGTAATTAATATTTTCCGTTCATGAATTATACAAGTACACGTGGACAAGTACCTGCCGTGAGTTTTTCAACTGCAGTGGAGCAGGGTCTTGCCCCAGATGGGGGCCTATATTTACCTGAAGATTTACCTAATTTAAGCAATAAATTAGCCGATTGGGAATCGCTTGATTATGCTGCCCTGTGCGAAGAATTTTTTGCACTCTTTGCTACGGATATTAAGAGAGATGAACTACATGAAATTGTGCAGGGTTCTTATAATAAATTCGATGCGACCGAAATAGCGCCGATTGTTAAGCTAAGTGAGAGTTGCTCGGTTTTGGAACTTTTTCACGGTCCAACTCTAGCATTTAAGGATTTTGCTCTACAATTATTAGGTAATTTTTATGCGCACCAAATTACTCGTACAGGTCGTACGATAGCAGTCTTGGGCGCAACTTCTGGTGATACTGGTGCTGCTGCAATTCACGGCTTACTCGGTAAGCAAGGCGTCAATACTTTTATCTTATATCCAGAGGGCCGTATCTCCGCACTTCAAGAACGTCAAATGACTTGTACGGGCGCAGAAACTGTTTTCCCATTGGCAATTCAGGGTAGTTTTGATGATGCACAAACTGCTATGAAAACAGTATTTGAAGATCGTGAATTCGCTGCTGAAGTTGGGCTTTCTGCAGTTAATTCGATTAATTTGGTACGTATTTTAGCGCAGTGCGTGTATTATTTATACGCCTATTTTCGTCTGCCTAAGGCTAGTCGTGAGCAATTTACTTTTGTCGTACCAACGGGTAATTTTGGAAACGTACTAGCAGGCTGGCTTGTGCAGCGCATGGGGCTAATGATTAAGGGCTTTCGTGTAGCCACCAATCAGAACGATATTTTACATCGTCTGTTTGATTGTGGTAGATATGAGTTAGAAGCTGTGGCTCCAAGCTTAGCGCCTTCGATGGACATTCAAGTTGCCTCAAATTTTGAACGGTTTCTTTATTATGCAGTAGACTGTGATCCAAGTAAAGTGCGCGACATTATTCATACCTTTAAATCGACAGGTAGCTACGTGTTTGAGAATTTCGATCGTGCATCATTCACAAGCTCGTGCTCCAGTGATGAACAAATTATTGAGATTATTAAACAGGTTTATGAGCAGTATGGTTATGTGATCGATCCGCATACAGCATGTGGTTTCGCGCCGGTGGACAATACTGGACCTGAGCTAGTTCTCGCCACTGCACACCCAGCAAAGTTTGCCGATACCATTGAAGCAAGTATTGGCACAGGTAGTACGCATCACTCTTTGGAGGTTTTAAAAAAGCGCGCCATTGTTAAGTACTCGGTAGAGCCGACTCCTGCAGCGATAAAGGCCTTCATGCGAGATCATCTTTAAGCGATTTGTGAATCATCAATTTTTCGGTAGATATGGGTGTCTTGATCTCCGAAATAGGCGATTAAGAGCGCGCCTTCTCCAGCGAGCGCATCAAATAGCTTTAATATCATTTCTTGCTCTCCTGGCCATGGGTAAGCAAAGAATAAATCGATTTCTTCGATCTGAAGACTCATTTCTGAGTAGCAGGGACGTGTATTGCTCAACCGATTAAAATTATCTGAAATAATATCGGTAGTACCAAAGTTTTCATATTCTATAATACCATCAGGAATGTAGCTCGAGCAAATTAGCTGCGCTTCGATATTTTCTTGAAGGAATAAATCGTATGCAATTTGAACTAAGTCCGGCTCAATTTCTATTCCTGTTGCCTGATAACCAAGAAATGTCGCCAGACCAGTAGCGACACCAAATCCGCATCCCCATTCAATGAAAGTATTGCCCACGAGTAAGTCTTTATCTGTGACATATTTGAGCGCGGCGTAAACCTGCGATGGTTCACTCGGGACATATTTAGGGTAGCGCTTTTGTAGCTGGTTGGCATAAAATAGTTCGTATTGCCTGTCTGCGGCATCAATGAAGTTTTGCACTGCAGTCGGAACAATAACAGCTGCGGCAGCATAGGGGAGTTCTTTGTAAGACATTTTACTACGAATTAATCCTGCTCCGGTCCTAGTAGTTGCTGGATTGTGCGCCGATCTTTTTTAGTCGGCCTTCCACCGCCTTCATTTTTAAATAAGCGAGCATTAGCTCGTTTTTCTGCAGCTAGATCATATTCTAATTGTGGTGTTTGGTCCTCTATGTATTGACCAGCTAAAGAGGCACTGACACGCTTTTTTGTAATGCCAACTACGCGTAAAGTACGAGTAATTGCTTTTTTACGTGCACTTACACTATCGCCAATTCGTAATTGAGTAGCAGGCTTCGCGATTACCCCGTTAATTCGAACTGCCGATGCACGGCAAGCATTAGCCGCATCGCTGCGAGTTTTATATATTCGCACTGCCCATAACCATTTATCGATGCGTACTTGCTCCATGCAGGGTTAACGCAGCTTGACCGCTCGTATTATTTTTTCGAGAGCCACTTCGAGGCGACTGCGTGGGCATCCGAAGTTCAGTCGTACGTGCTGTGCTCCTCCAAAAGGTGTACCATCGGATAACCCAACCCCGTTGTCCTCAAAGAAAGCGGTAGGATTTTTAATGTTTAGCTGTCTGACATCAAACCAAGCTAAGTACGTTGATTGCATCGGGCGAAACAG
>JAKVCN010000098.1 GCA_022448585.1 Puniceicoccaceae bacterium
AGCTACCTCCGTGTAGAGTACCGCCCGTAAACCTCCAAATATTGTATAGACTCCAGTGAGGACTACTGTGCTGATTGCTCCCACCCAGAAGGCATTGTCTGCAGAGCCAAAGGTATCTGGCAGTAGGGTCATAAAGACTAGTGCGCCGGCATAAACAGTTACTGATACTTTAGTAAATACGTAAGCTGTTAGGCTGACAATAGAGAGCACCCAGCGAGTCTTGGCATCAAAGCGCCGCTCCATGAATTCGGGCATGGTGTAGACACCACTACGGTAATAAAACGGTACAAAGACCCAACCAAGAAGAATCATAATCCACGCATGTAATTCCCAGTGCGCCATTGCCATGCCACTTTTTGCACCATTACCAGCGAGTCCAACGATATGTTCAGATCCTATGTTAGATGCAAATAAGGAAGCACCAACGACTAACCAGCTAGCATGGCGCCCTGCTAGGAAGTAGTCTGCAGTAGTCTTTTGCTGTTTAGCAGACCATTTAACAATTATAACGAGTCCAATGAAGTAAAGACTGACCACTGTCCAATCAAGAGATGACATAAGTTATAATATTATACTTTGGTGACAATTTGCATATGGGGCATGCACGAAAAGTAATATATTAATGTCTGAATGGTCTAATTTTAAAGATAATAGTCACTAATATGCTTAAAAATATGGATTAACACAGTAAATTATAAAAAAGTAAATGTCCATAAGTTGTTATACAGTAATATTTAATGTAACTTTACACTATCTATATTAACTTTTTTAAGATGTAATATAGTAATGGCAATGTCATGAAATTGCACTAATTGATTAGATTTGTGTTGCATTGAACGTTACTTCCGAGTAAGTATTTTTTCGTATTCTTTTCCTTTGTACCTCAAGTTAATACTCTACTTTTTAGCCACATTTTTTGTGTTATCGCCTCGGTCAAAAGCCGAGACTACAGTCTCTCTTGGAATAGATGATTTCCATGGTCTTAACACTAGAGTAACGGACAATACGGTTACATCGATAAATCACATGTATATCAACCAGTCTTTTACTGGTGATGCCGATGGTTTAAGTATTATAATGGGAGGTGACAATACTACATCTAATCGTGCTTCAGCCTTGGGTCGCGATGGGTATGGTACGGGTACTTCTATGTTTGGTTTCAATACATCAGCGGATAATCAAAATGCTTGGTTTGATGGTAGTTATATCAAAGTAGGGAACAGTTCTGGTCAAATGTTAGTGGATTATATGATCATTAATAATACGGATCAAGATTTCAAATATCGAATTCTTAATCTAGATATACGTAGAGAGCCTGGTCAAACTAACCCAGTTAGCTGGCAGCATTTATACCTTACAGGTACCAATGCTTATCCGAGCACTATGATGAAGGGCTCAAGCGCAGCTGCGGGTACAGAATTACAGAATTTGAAAGTAATTGGCTCCAACACTATAAATGATGGAATAAATAATGTCGGTGTCAGTATAGCGGAGAAAATTGATGGCACTGCATGGATTGCTGCGGGAGATGGTGCATCCTTCAGGATCAAAATAATCGGTGGTACTGGAAGTGCACAGATCGACAATTTTGTCGTACAAGGAACTCTCGTTCCGATTCCTGAGCCAAGTGCTTTTGCATTCATTTCAGGTATTTTATTAATGATAAAAATTTTAACTAGACAAAGAACAAAATAACAGCAATACTAGGTATTATTAACTATATTCCCCTTATGAAAAAATCCCTAACACTAATTTTCTTATCACTCGTGATAGCAATCTCTAATGCCTATGCTTTGACTGCCGTACATGTTACCGCTGATGACTTTGTCGACATGAACACTGGTGATGCCAATAATTTCGGTGGATCCGTTTCAAAATCTATACAAAATTTTGTTGGTGCTCCAGAAGGAGCTACTTCAACGGTAGTCCTTAAATTTGGAACAGGAACTTCAAGTATTGGTAGAGACGCATACGGTGTAGGTAGTTCTACTTTTGGTCAGTCGGGTGATTTTTTCGACGGCCAATATATTAAATTTGGTAACAGTGTAAATCAGATGATGCTGGACTTCCGTATTACTAATAATACTGGAAGAGATGTGAAATTAAGAAATATTAATTTCGACATTCGCAGAGCGCCAGGTAATGCAAATCCAACTGCTTTTTCGGTCAAATATCTTGCATCAGGTGATTCCGCGCTAATTAAGGGTGCTACAATTGAAACGGGTGCCGAGATGGTAAATCTTGTTAACGTAGCAACGGGTACAATTGAAGAGGGTGTTAACAATTTTACTAACAACATACCTACGAATATAAATAACAAAGCTTGGATTGCTGACAGTGGATATGCGAACTTCCGTTTAATCTTAACTGGTACTGCAGGTGCGCAGTTAGACAATGTTTTAGTGACTGTAGTACCTGAGCCTAGCACCTATGCACTCCTTTCTGGTCTTTTTGCCATGACTTGGATTGGTCTTCGTCGCCGTGCTACGAAATAGATCTTTCAAGAAGTGACTTTGCCAAGCTCCCCACTATCGGGGAGCTTTTTTTGTGCTTCGAAACTTCAGTAGTTATATTTTCTAGTTATCTAGACGTATTTACAAAAAATGCATTCCAGTGTTTACTAAGAGCTGTTTTTATTTAACAGTATTAACATGTCCGTATCACGTCGCCAATTTCTAAAATTATCCGCTGGCTCTGCTGCTGTTTTACAGTCCAATTCTGCTTGGGCACATGCAGCGGAAAAAGTCGTCCTTCCGAAACGCCAATTTGGTCGTCATAATGACAAATTATCGGTTGTCGGTATTGGTGGGCACACTCTCTACATGTCGGGCTCTCAAAAAGAGGCGAACTCTATCGCGCACCGCGCGCTCGACCTAGGTATCAACTTCTTTGAGAACGCCTGGACCTATCACAAGGGCGAAGCTGAGTCCTACATGGGGGAGGCTCTTAAGGGTCATAGAGATTCGATCTTTTTAATGTCAAAGTTCTGCAATTTCCGCAGTAATAATTACACATCGGATGCAGCTGGAGCTATGAAAATGCTCGAGGATTCATTACGACGATTACAAACGGATTATTTGGATTTATGGATGATGCACAATGTATGCGATAACGATGCAAATGATGCGTATCGTAAAGAAGGTGCTATAGAGGCACTTGAACTGGCAAAGCAGCAAGGTAAAATCCGTTATGCAGGATTTACCGGTCATACAGACCCTAAGGTGCATCGAGATATAATTGAAGGTGGCTACAAGTGGGATGCTACGCTAATGCCTGTTTCAATTGTTGGAGCTCTAAAATCGCGTGCATTTGAGAGCGAAACTATGCCACTGTGTGAACAGCATGAAATCGCAGTTTTGGGGATGAAGGGCTTTGGCGGAAGTCGTCGTACGCATTTACACGAAAAAACCAATGTTCAAGAAGTTCTGCAATATGCGCTTAGTTACCCGCAAGTTTGTTGCCATGTAGTGGGTGTGGATAAGCTCGAATACGTCGATCAGGCAGTAGCAGGATGCGTGGCGCCGCCATTTTCTGCTCCGCAGCGCGCCAAATATGCTGTAAATGATGCAGAAGGATCTCCTGACCTTGCTGCTCTACAGCATGGAGCCGGTTATTATGAGTCCTCCTGCAGCTTTCGCCACAAGAGGGATGTTCAAGACCAGCACCTTGCTTAGAGGCGGTTGATGCGGTTAGCTAAAAAGCCTGCACCAAAGCCATTGTCTATATTAACCACGCTGACTCCGCTTGCGCAGGTATTTAGCATACCTAACAGTG
>JAKVCN010000099.1 GCA_022448585.1 Puniceicoccaceae bacterium
TTCTTCAATATCGATAGTTATTTCTACTAGTGGATTCGCTTCAATCTTGCTTGCAATCGACTCACGGTCCTGAGCACTTGCAGTCACACAGACGACCCCTAGATTAGTGGAGTTTCCAAAAAATATCTCGGCAAAACTACCGGCAATAATAGCAGTATATCCGGCACGTAATATAGCTTGGGGGGCATGCTCACGAGAACTACCACAGCCAAAGTTGTTACCGCCTATTATAATATTAGCACCGGTAAATCGACTGTCATTTAAGTTATGAATCTTATTGTCACCATTTTCATCCTTGCGCACATCGTAAAAGAAATACTCTCCAAGTCCATCAAAGGTAATACACTTCATGAAACGCGCTGGAATGATGCGGTCGGTGTCCACGTCATCGCCAGGAACAAAAACCCCACGACCTGTTACTTTGATAATCGGATCTGCAGACATAATTTTGTATAATTAAAGGTTACAAAGTGTTGTACTCTACGCGCTAGCTGCTGCTACCTGCACACTGAAAATTTCGCGCGCATCGGTGACCTCACCTTTTATTGCAGCTGCTGCTACCATCAGCGGACTCATCAGCATGGTGCGCCCTGTGGGTGAACCTTGACGACCTTTAAAATTACGATTGGACGAACTCGCACACAGTTGATCTCCCATAAGTTTGTCTGGATTCATTGCTAAGCACATCGAGCACCCGGCTCCACGCCACTCAAAGCCAGCATCCGTAAATATTGTATGCAGACCTAATTGCTGCGCAATTTGCGCGACCACTTGCGACCCAGGCACAACAATCGCTTGTACATTATCAGCTACTCGATGACCTTTAATATAGTGTGCAACCTCCTTAAGATCTGACAGGCGACCGTTGGTACAAGAACCAATAAAAGCCACATCAATTTTCTTACCTCTTAGTGCAGAACCACCCTCGAATTTCATATACTCGAGGGCTTCTTCAATGGATTCACGTTCCGACTCAGTAGCACCCTCATTGATAGCTGGAATCATTTCGTTGATACCAACTCCCTGACTAGGAGTGATACCCCAAGTGACAGTTGGCTCAATATCATTAGTAGAAATAGTGACAACATCGTCATAGGAGCAGTCCGGATCGGAAGCATAGGATTGCCAATCTGCAACTGCCGCTTCCCAAGCCTTACCAGTAGGCGAATAAGGGCGTCCTTTTAGATAGTCATAAGTCGTGGCATCGGGATTGACGTATCCGACTCGAGCGCCGCCCTCAATGGACATATTACATACGGTCATACGCTCTTCCATGGTCATCGCATCAAAAGTCGATCCGCCATATTCGTAGGCAAAACCGGTTCCTCCTTGTGTCCCCAATAAGCGTATGATGTGTAATATTACATCTTTTGCATACACTCCCGGGCGAAGCGTTCCTTCTACGTTAATACGGCGAACTTTTAATGGACCTAGGGCAATGGTTTGGGTTGCGAGTACATCGCGTACTTGGCTCGTACCAATACCAAAAGCAATCGCTCCAAATGCCCCATGCGTGGCAGTGTGAGAATCTCCACATGCTATAGTGGTGCCGGGCTGAGTGATGCCCTGTTCGGGTCCTACGATGTGTACGACCCCTTGTTTTCCTGTGTTGGTATCAAAGAAGGTCACATTATTTTCCGCACAATTTTTGCGGAGCTCTTCGATCATCCCTTGAGCGAGTGGATCACTATAGGGCTCTAAAGCTTCATTTGTCGGAACAATGTGATCCACAGTCGCAAAAGTACGGTGAGGATATTGAACGCTGAGCCCCTTGTCGCGAAGCATGCCGAAGGCCTGCGGGCTTGTCACTTCATGGATCAAGTGCGTGCCGATTAATAACTGCGTCTGACCGTTCGCTAAAGTGCGAACAGTGTGCGCATCCCATACCTTCTGAAATAAACTTTTGCCCATTATCGTGTTCTTGGTTGAGTGATGACCAATCTCAAAAGTGTCTCAATAAGAAAAGCTTTGTCCTCGGTGGCAAGTGCGAATCAAAAAATACCTGCTGGTTAAGTAAAAGTAGTCTAGGCATAAAAAAGCCCGCAGACAAGCTGCGGGCTTTGGTAGAAAATAAATTTTCAATAACTATCAGTCGTTTAGAGAGCAGCCTTTAATCCCGCACCTGCTTTAAACTTAACAGCTTTAGAAGCTTGAATTCTGATCTTTTCGCCTGTCTGTGGGTTGATACCATCACGAGCAGCACGGTTGGTAACGGAGAAAGTTCCGAAGCCAATTAATTGAACACTGTTAGTTCCACCACTGATACCCTTTTTGATGCCTTCTAGTACGGCTTCAAGAGCACGCTCAGCGGCAGCTTTAGATGTATCGGATCCTAGGGATGCTTGCACTTCGGCAACGAGTTCTGCTTTATTCATAAACGTATTATTTTTATTGTTGAGGTTATTTGACAGATTAGTCGTTCTTTAGAACAAGGTTTTGATAGTGTATCGTCAAACATAAATTGCCTACAATCCTTTATTAATTCGGCATTGAAGCCTTATTTTAGGCTTGCAATTAAGACTCTACTTCTGGGGGCAGTCCTTGCCGAGCGCGAATAACTTGTCTTAACAATGAGTCGGTTGACTCTACTAGAGAAATTTTTCGCTCTATTGAGAGCTGCTCCGCGCGCTTTAAAAGTTGCTTCGCTAGTACAGACGCCTGATCAGGATGCGCTCCCAACTGCTCAAAAAGCGCGGTTACTTGCGTCAAATCTTTATCACTTGCTTGCATCTGTAGTATCGCGCAGTGGAGATATAATTTCTACCGCACCAAGCTCAGTAGAAATTGGTGTGCTGGTTTGAAGATGTAGTAACTTCATGAGCGCGACGCCTTGCCAAGCATTCGCTAAATTAAATGCTGTGCGTAATTCACCAGCTACCTTTCCCGCTTCTGTACGAAGTACTTGCGGGCAATCTGGGGCCTTACCACTACCCTGCACACGGTATAAGGCACGCCGTGCCTTTCCAAGGTTATGCATGCGAGCAACGACTTCTTGACCTAGATAACAACCCTTCGTCAGTGACACAGCATCATCAATAAAGCCGCCCTCACCGGGTAAGTCTGTCGTACCAATTTCTTGCGGCACCAGTGGAATTGCTGCTGCTATTCGCTGCTGCTGTATCCAGGGATCCTTTGCGGGGAGCACGCCCCCACAAGTTTGCAGATGCTCCTCAAAATTATTTAGGGCATTTAAATCGTCGAACACTATCTCGTAACTAGGCTCTAATGAGCGGCGCCCGCAAAAGATAATACAATCCTGCCCACGCACAAAGGTATCAGGCTTGGGACTAATCTCGAGCAAACCAGCTGCATCTACTCCAATTACGCTACAAGCAGGCGCGGACGCAAAGACTTCTATGCAGACATCATCGGCAATGATGTGACGCTCTAACTTTTCTTGTAGTACATTCGCCGAGCAGTGCTCACTTACTATCCAGAAGCGCTCTGCGTCTTCGCAAAGAACCCAACTATCGGCAATCACCTTACCTTTAACGTCTAGCCACAATCCGTACGTGCATTGACCGGTCTCAAAATTGCGTAGATCTTGACTGAACTGACTCTGTAAAAAATCGGACGCATCTTCCCCAGTTACGCGCAAGCGCGCACCTAAAGAGTAGTAATATGCGTGTACTGTATGCATAATGTAAGCTTTGC